>DASXIL010000036.1:0-5573 GCA_036497985.1 Candidatus Angelobacter sp.
ATGACATGGTGATCGACGGCGAAAAGGTTCCTGCCGCTCAGGTTGTACTTACCAAGTTGCATGCCGGCGGAAAATTTGACAACTCCAATTACAAAGTTTCAGGTGGACTCCACGGCGTTGGTGTTTCCTGCGTCAACGCACTTAGCCATCAGCTTGATCTGGAAATCTGGCGCGACGGACATGTGTGGGAGCAGGGCTACTCGAAAGGCGATCCGCAGACCAAGCTCAAGAAAACCGGCACCACCAAAAAGCGCGGCACCAAAATACATTTTCTTCCCGACAAAGAAATTTTCACCGCCACGGAATACAACTTTGACACGCTGGCCCAGCGTCTGCGCGAACTTGCTTTCCTGAACAAAGGCCTGGAGATTACGCTGACAGACGAACGCCTTACCGATCCAAAGACTGGCGAGGCGAAGAAGCTGCAGTTCAAATATTCCGGCGGCATCGCAGAATTTATCAAGCATCTGAACCGCGGGAAAAGCGTGCTGCATGATAAGCCGATCTACATGGAAGCCGAGCGCGAGGGCGTGGCGATGGAGATCGCGCTGCAATACAACGACGGATACTCAGAAACGGTTTTCAGCTTCGCCAACAACATCAACACAGTGGATGGCGGAACGCACCTTTCCGGCTTCCGCACGGCCCTGACACGCACAATTAACTACGCCGGCCAGCAGCTTGGCTTGTTCAAAGACGTAAAAGAAAATCTGACGGGCGACGACGTCCGTGAAGGTCTTGTCGCCGTGGTTAGTGTGAAGCTATCGCAACCGCAATTTGAAGGGCAGACCAAGGGCAAGCTGAATTCCGACATTGCCGGCATTGTGCAGGCGTTTCTCAATGAACGGCTGGGCGCATTCTTTGAACAGAATCCGCCAGTCGCGCGCAAGATCATCAACAAAGCTATTGAAGCCGCACGCGCGCGCGAAGCCGCACGTAAAGCCCGCGATCTTACGCGTCGTCAAAGGCGCGCTGGATGGCGGCGGATTGCCGGGCAAGCTGGCAGACTGCTCTGAACGCGATCCCAATCGTTGCGAACTGTTCCTGGTCGAGGGTGAGTCCGCAGGCGGCACGGCCAAGCAGGGACGTGATCGGCGTTTCCAGGCAATCCTGCCATTGAAAGGAAAAATCCTCAACGTAGAAAAAGCCCGCTACGACAAGATGCTTGGCCACGAAGAAATCCGCGCTATGATTACTGCGCTGGGAGCTGGCATCGGTAAAGACGATTTTGACCCCGCAAAACTGCGTTACGCCAAAGTCATCCTGATGACGGACGCCGATGTGGACGGTTCGCACATTCGCACGCTGCTTCTCACGTTCTTCTTCCGCCACATGAATGAACTGATCAAGCGCGGCAATGTTTACATCGCGCAGCCGCCGCTTTACGGCATTAAGAAAGGCAAAACGCAGCAATACATCAAGGACGATCGCGAATTCGTGCGCGTAATGGTACGGCGCGCCGCGGAAGGCATGACAGTCCGCTATGGCGAGGGGGCCGCCAAGCTGGAAGGCTCGGCTCTGGCCAAATTCATGACCACCCTGAACGAGTATCTGGCGTTCTTTGACAAAGTCGATAAGCGCATACGCAATGAGCGAATTACTGAATGGCTGCCGCGGCTGGGCATCTCTCAGCGCACAGACTTTGAAGGCGACAAGAAAAATCCGCCGAAGAAGATTGAGCGGCTGGTAAAAGAAATCAACAAGCTGGCCAAAGATTCACAGCTCAAGCAGGTGGAAAGCTATTTTGACGAAGAACACAATGTCTGGGGCGTAAAGTTTACTGACTCTCAGGGCGCGGAGCGTCAGATCAATTGGGCCCTGGCGTCCACGCCTGAATACCGCCAAATGACGGCCAAGTTCAAGCAGATTGAAAGTTACATGGAGCCTCCTTTTGTGGTGGAAGTGGCAGGCAAGGGCACTGAAGACGCTTCGGCCGATCTGAGCGACGCTGAGCGCGAGGACCTGGAAAAAGCGGCCAAGAAATCTTCAAAGACCACAATCCGCAGAACCAAGATTGAAGCTGAGCGCGTGGAGAAGAATTCGGCACGCGAGCTATTTGATTACGTTTTGGCAGAAGGCAAGAAAGAATACAGCGTGCAGCGCTATAAAGGGCTGGGCGAAATGAGTTCAGAACAGCTCTGGCAGACCACCATGGACCCGGAGCGGCGGACGCTGCTTTCTGTCCGCGCGGAAGACATTGAAGCCTGCGAAGTGATCTTTACCACGCTCATGGGCGAGGACGTGGAGTCGCGCAGGAAGTTCATTGAAGAGAACGCGCTGGACGTAAAGAATTTAGATATCTGATGTCGTGCTTCGCTACTGATTCTCATTGATCAGACTGACCAGACCGGCTTACCGCGGATTTGCGCGGCCATCCTGCCTTGATCAGCCACGAGATGCTCAACCCTTAAGTCCACAGATATGGGCAAACCCTCAATCTCGTGAGTAGCCCTCGACCGGTGTGGTCGGGATTGATACAGGCAAATGAGTTAATATAGTCAGCGGGTTGACCCCTTTTTTTCCGTTTCTCTCTTTTCTTCCATGTGCGATGAACGAGCCTCGGACTCCTCGAGTAGTGCGACGATCGCATCGAGACGGCGCGACATCTGTGATTCAAGAATCTGCACCTGTGCCTGAATGACGAAAAACAGAATCAAATGCGGCCATACTCCACGGGTAGGTCAACTTCCAGGCAATGTAAACTGCCGCCACGAGGCCAAGGAGGTAAACGATGGACCACCACCAGTTGCGTCGTCCTGCGGCGGCACGCAGGAGTGCCGCTCGACGAGCGATTTGATTGGCAGCTAAAACCGCATCCAGGTTTTCCGGTGTGGGTTCAAAATTCATGGCTATCAACCGTCCTAACAAGTATCAAACTCCAAGCGGCGTAAGCAACCAAAAAGGTAATAGCGCAACGAAATTCACAACCCCTTCGCACGAAGTTTGAGGCCAGTGTTCGCCCCTAGCAGTGCCCTGGCGGCGCCGGGCATGGATCGGCAGATTTCAGAAAGAGCTAAGTCTTGCGGTCGGCCGTAATCACCAGCACCGGCTCATGTCGCTTGCGGTAAAGCCACAAAAACAGGACAGCCATCAGCACCCACAGAACCAGCGTGACCACGCTACCTTCCGGTCCCACGCTGCCGCCGGTGAGCCAGTCAGGCCCTTGCGCCAGGTGCGGATTTAAAAGGTGTCCCGGCGCCTGAAAGCCGCTGTCATTCACGCCAAAGAAAAATGACTCTCCCCAATCCCATCCGGCATGGGCGCCGACGGCAAGCCAGAGATTGCCAGTACGCCAAAGTGTGGCCGCCGCGAACAGGGCAAAAATGCCTGTGGCGATGATTCCAACGCGGGTCTCGCCGCCATTGCCCATATGTCCGCGCGCAAATAATATGGCCTGAATAATGGCGGCGGGCCAGAAGCCGATGCCATCGGCGAGAGTGTAGAGCAGATAGCCGCGTAGTGAATACTCTTCAAAAAATCCGACCAGCAAAAAGAAAAAGAACCAGAGAACGCCCCAGCCGAGTATCTGGGCATTTAGAGAGCTGAGGTTGCCAAAATAAAAAGCGCGAAATCCACGCAGAATAAACAACAGGAGCGCCAACGGCAGAAATCCCCACAGGAAATATCCGCGAATAAACCCGGAAATAGCTGACTTTTGCAAAGGCAGGCCATAAACGCCTACATTGCGGCGTTCGATTTTGCTCATGATCCACGCCAGGAACAAGAGCACGAGAAATAAAACCAGTTCGCCGATTGCCTGGAAGATCGTGCGAACAAAGTCAGATGATGGCGCGCCCGTTGCATGGCCGGAGCTAAGGCGCTTGGCAAGCAGTCGGGCTCCCAGCCCGAGGATAAAAATCATCCCGAAATAAATCAGCAGCCGCCAGCCGGCCCGCAAGCCGCGGTCGTTGTAAACGATCTTTCTCAGGATGCGGGTAGATGAGCTCCCGTAAGTTTCCGTTTCCATGGCGCTCCCTGCAAAAAACCACAAACGAATGTATCAGAGAGTAAGAAGCCGACAGATGCTCTTTTTAACCGGACAAACTGCCGATCACTCTGAGCATGATACAACTGTGAATTCATGTTTCAGGTGCTCAGAGAATTCAGGGTTGGCAGGCCACAGGTATATGCCGGGCTGATGCTACTGGTTTTCATAGCTCAGTGCCTCTGGACCGCAAACACCCGCAAGCTTTCTGACCTGGAATACCGCTACATTGCCGCCGGACTGACAGGCAAGAGTGAAAAGGCTGTCAACCCGTCTCCATTTACTGGATGGGTGGCCGCTTTGCCGGTACGGCTTATCACGCTGGCCAGAAAGATCGCAAATCCCTCAATAAGCGCGGCTCTGGCCGTTCCGCGCCCCTGGCTGCTGCGCCTGCCATTCATCATCTTTGGCATGTGGCTAGGAGCAGCTCTGTGGTGGGTGGCGCGACGCTTGTTTGATGACGAGGGCGGCTATGTTGCCTTGGCGCTGTACTGCACGTCGCCCGCAATGATCACCATCAGCAGCAATATTGGCCCGGAAATCCTGCTGGCATGGAGCAGCCTGGGGCTGATTTACACGGCGATCGGTGTGGCACATACGCTTTACGCGCCACCCAAAAAATGGGTACCCCGGATCGCAATCCTGGGGCTTTCCATTGGCTTTGCGCTGGCTACAGTTTGGTGGTCGTTTACGCTGGTCCTTTTGGCTTTTGGTTACATGATGTACCTGGCGCCAGAATGCCGGCGCAGGGCGCTCATAGTTCTCGCCAGTGCGTCCGTGATTGGCTGTGCGGTATGGGCAATCCTTTATTGGCTCACCGGCAGCTTTGGCTTAGGCGTTAAAGCGCTTCTTACGCAGAAGCCCACACTGGAAGCTTTAGGCAATCTGGTTTTCGCTTTGTCCGGCCATACAGATGGCTATGTGCTGGTTTTTCTTTTTATTGCGGCGCTCTCCGCCTATGGAAGCTGGCCCAGAGCGCGCTATTTCGGCAATACTGCACCGCTACTTACCAGCTTGGTGGCAGTGCTGCTGTTTAGTCTGGTTCCGGCCATCCGCATCTGGGACGCAACTTTAGGGCTGAGTTTTGTGTTTATATTTATTGGCGGTTTGGCTGCGGACTTCCTGGAAACCCGCTTCCACCGTCCCATAGCCCTGACTTTGGCTGCATGTTTTCTGCTCCGAGCCGTTCTAACAGGGATGGCCCTCAGGAACTGGGTACAAAACTTAATGTAACCGCAGTGGCCAAGGGTTTATCATGGTAGTAGGCAGTCGATGGCCAGTTTCGAAGCAGGTGACCTTTATGTCGCGATCAGCTTTTATTGTCCCGTTTTTGGCTCTCGCTCTGCAGGTATTGCAAGCCCAGACTTTCAGCCATGGAGCGCCCGCATCTGTAGTGTCGCCAACGGCGGATGGCCGCCAGCATGGAGTTCCGGCCAGCGTTGTTTCTCCTACACAGCTTCCGTTTGGCGTGCATCCTCAACTTGGCGTGCATCCTCAACGATCAGTCCGTATCCATGGTCCGCTACGCCGATTTGGAAATCCTCGTTCGCACCGCCAGGTGTTTTTGCCGATACCGGTTTTCTATCCG
>DASXIL010000037.1:0-3359 GCA_036497985.1 Candidatus Angelobacter sp.
CACCTCCCAGCGCCAGCGCACCCTGTGCTGCCATGATGACTATCGCATTCATTCGGCCGCGTGCCCAACCCGGCATGGCTCTCTGCCCTGCGACCCAAAGCTCGGAGGCGGCCATGGTCCAGGCGGCGCCAGCCAAGCCAGCCGCAATTAGGAAAAGTTGCGGCTCGCGGATGATCGCCATGAGCACAAACACAGCCGCAACCAGCAGATTCGCCATTACGGTAACAGAATTGGAAGAGAACTTTGCCCGAGCCCACGGAAGGATGAAGATAGCTCCGATCACCGAGCCAACGCCCATACTTGTAAAAACCAATCCGAGGTTTGACGGGTCAAGGTGAAGTTCTTTGAGTCCCACTACCGGCAGCAAGGCCGGAATCACCGAGATAAACAACGCAAACAGGATGTTGCGCGCCATTACGACTTGAATGCCTGGAGCGTAGCGGGCGTAGCGCACAGCCGTGATGAAAGACTCGAGAAAATTCTCGAGGGGAAGGTTTGCAGGCGCTTTCTTGCGCTGCAAGCTCGCAATAGCAAAGATCAGCAATAAGAAGCAGAGAGCGTTCAGCGCAAAAACAAAGTTTGCGCCCATGAAAGGGAGTAAAAGTCCACCGACCGCTGGACCGATGATACCTGAAATGTTCAGCTGCAGCCCTCCGAGAGTGGCAGCAGACGGCAGCTCATCGTTGGAGACAATTTCCGGCTGAATCGCCGTCCAAGCTGGTGCGTTGAAGGCGAAGCCAAGCC
Organism: Candidatus Angelobacter sp.; assembly: GCA_036497985.1. Taxonomy (GTDB): domain Bacteria; phylum Acidobacteriota; class Terriglobia; order Terriglobales; family Acidobacteriaceae; genus Angelobacter. The sequence goes on from DASXIL010000037.1 coordinate 745, forward strand.
CAATAAGAAAAACACCACCAAGCAAAACATAAGGGTTCAGCAGATGCAGCCATCCAAACAAGGCAAGGCCTCCGGCAGACACTGCCAGCCAAATATTCATCACATACATTAGCCGTTTGCGATCAACGATATCGGCCAGTGCTCCAGCCGGGAGAGTAAACAGAAAAAACGGCAGTGATGCCACCGTCGACATCAGCGACAGGAGCAAAGGCGAATTCGTCAACATGTTCATGGTCCAGGTCGCCGCCGTGTCGTGCGCGGCTACGCATGAGCCGGAAATGAGGGTGGCGAACCAGAGGCGCCGAAAGACTGGGTTGGATAGCGCAGTCCAAGTAGAGCTCTTCTTCATATGGATTTATCAGTTAGGGATTTCAGCCGAAGATTCCGAATCGCGGGGATGATCTCTCTCTTGCATCGCGAGCCACTCTGCATCCGATTCAGTAGAAACTGCGCCCTTCTTGGCGGCCCATTCCAAAAAACCGGGAGGCGCGTTCCTGACGCCAAACACATTCGCCAGCTTCACGTCATCGATACCTTGCCATTTGGCGTCACGCAGATCCGTGTAGCGCAAGTCGGCTTTGGCAAAATGCGCACCTGTAAGATCGGCTTGCCGGAGGTCTGCACCAAATAAATCAGAATCTTGCAAATTGGCGTTCCCTAAGTCAGCCCTTTGCAAATCAGCATTTCGCAGATTCGCTGAGGTCAGAACAGCGAACTCTAATTGGGATCCGGCAAAGCTTCCGCCGCGGATATCCGCCGAGCGGAAATTTGCACGAAGTAAGTTTGCCCCATTGAGATCGATTTCCTGAAGAAACGCGTCACTCGCGTCCACACCTACCAATGGAACGCCGTCCTTATGAAGTTCCTCAAGCGCATCGATCCGGCCGCCGCTCCCTCCTTTTCCTTGAGCTGAGTTAATAACCTGCCAGGCCTGGTAATGCTTCTGTTTGATCCGGTCTTTGCTTTCCGCGAAATACGAAACAACCGCGATTAACAGGGACAAGGTTCCGAAATATTCCAGGACTTCCAGAAAAGCCCACCCACTTAGCCAGTAGGCTAGCCAGCTCCAGCCCCACTCCAGACGAAAGAATGGAACCAACCAGCCGTACTTCGCGCGCGCCCGATGATGTGCCCAAGGCTCCGGGCGCGTCCGAGTTTTGAAGACAGCCATATTCGAGATCCCACTTTCTTATTGGTAACAAACCGGAAAAGACGATCCGACCAGACTTTAGTTTTGAGCTTTCACTTCCGATGCCGGCACAGACGCACCGAGGTACGGGCTCCGCTTAAGCGTACGCTGACGCTCCGCCCCAACGCCCCATTTGATCAGCGCATCGAGCGAGAACTTGCCGGGACCGAACACCAACACGATCACGGCCGAGACCAGAAACGGAAATGGATCGGCCTTCACAAATTTGTCCGGATCGCTGAAGATGCCGGTCACCGCTTCGAGATCGGCCGTCAGGTAAGCCACGGCCATAACGACCGCTATTGGGATTGCCGTAAGCCGGGACGCAAGCCCGACAATCAATAGTAAGCTGCCAAAAGTTTCGGTCGCGCCGGCCATGTAGGCATTTAAAATTGGCAGCGGTATGCCAAGACTCGTGAAATAATCGGAGATTTTATCAATGTGCGCGAGTTTGCCTTGCCCTGTCTGAAAGAGCTGCCAAAAGAAGTAGACTCTTAACAAGAGCAGGAAGGGCGATTGCAGGAGCTTAGCGCCGGACACAAGAAGCTCGTATCCGCGGCGAAATAGGTCGACGGGTGTTTTCATGTTTTTCGAATGGAGTCTTAATGGGAGCGGATTCCCGGTGGAGAATCCGACTTGCTCATTCGTCGGAGCAAACCCTTAATCCTTACAGACTGAGCAGGCGCGCGCAGTCGATCGCGCGGTTTGAAGACGCCGCAGACGATGGAAAGGCAAAGTTTCCGAAGGAATTCGAGAACCCTACCCCCGCGTCATTTCTTGCTACCCGGCTACGCAATCACACTTGCTTCCTCGCCCTGTGCGGTCCGGATCAACCCAAATTCCTATTGTCCAGACGAATAAGAACTGATTCCAGAGGGCGATACGTTTTGTTGTACAGAAAGGCGTGCTCTAATCGAAGCCGTGCACCAACCTGGAAGAGGAGCTGTTCTTCTATCTCAGGGCCGCAGCGTTGAAAAGTGGCTAAGATTTTGCACTTCTTGGCCACTTTTTTCGTTCATCTCTGGTCTTTGCTGACCCATCATGAGCTAATGCCGTACACCGTAAGACAGCTTTCAAAGCTTGTTCACAAGCCACTTGGCGGCTCATAGCGGTCATATCATGTCACATCGACTAACCGCCGTAACAGACTCTGGATCACTTTGTCATTGTTCGAATCCACGCGAGGCAGGTTGTTGATGATGAGGATGTTACGCAAACTTAGCTAACACTCGAACTAAGATATTGTGGCCAAATTGTGGCCATTCTCAGAGCGTTGCCGCCCTAAATGAGCTGGCTCAAATACGACAAGATTCCGATCTGGGAAAACAGAAAGCGGATTAAGGATCTGACCATCTTTCGCGATCTTTGGCTACACGGATTACTCAATGCCCCTATGGTAGGCGCTCAAAAACGGTTGCAGCGTCAA
>DASXIL010000038.1:0-1621 GCA_036497985.1 Candidatus Angelobacter sp.
AGGTCGGTGCCTGTGAGGTTAGGGCCATTTCAGGAGCCTTTAAGGAAATATCTCGTCGATGAAGGACCTTTTCCTCAGGAGTGCGTCATTTGGGTCGCATTAAAAACGGGCCGTGGGGTTTATGAACGTTCCGTCTATCCGCCTTACGGTGAACGCAAAGACGGATTTCATGGTTTTAAATTTCCTATGGCTGGCATCGCATTCTCTATGCTTGTGAGCAGACATCTTCCAGAAACGTTTCGGCGTATGTGCATCGTCCACGGTGAAGGCAATCCAATTATGAGAACGGCTGAGTTTGATAACTGGCTTGAACAAGACGCAATCCAGAAAATTGTCAGGAATCCGTTGTTGCTTGATGCCATTAGAAGAATGCATATGACACAACAAACCCCGATTGGTTCATGAACGGTATGGAGGAGAGGAAAATCAATCGGGCTTGTCACTCCTCGCCGTGGGACACAGTAAAACATAAAAGATATAGCCAGAGCTTTTTTGCGCAGTCCGCGCCTTATTGCTCTCAATAACACGCCGTATGTTCTAATGACATGAGCCAGGCAGCGTTGTCTAATTACTGACCGGACGCCGCGCTCACGGCATAAGCAGGGAAACTATGGGATGGCTAGGATCAATATTGCGCATGCTGGCGCCAATCGCCGTGGAGCACGGTGGAAATGTTTTGCGCGACTCACTCAGGTCTCGCGCAGCCCAGGGACAGGCGCAAGCGGGTGCATCCGCCGGTCCTGATCCCGTGCAATTGCTTGCCGCCGACGTTGACCAGATCAAAGGCTACGTGCTGCAGCTCAAGTCTGATCTTGAAACGCTCAACAATGTGGCTGCCGCGCGTGAAGAACGCCTGCGCCGCTGGCTGCTGGCCCTGCTGGCGTGGAACATCGTAATGACGATCGGGCTGGTAGTGCTCGCCGTAGTTGCGCTGCGCCATTAACCCTCCATGAAGTTTCAGTTCGACGTAATCATTCTCGGCGCTGGTGCTGCCGGCCTTATGTGCGCCATTGAAGCCGGCAAGCGCGGACGCCGCGTGGCCGTGCTGGAGCGGGCCGAGCGCATCGGCAAAAAGATTCTCATCTCCGGTGGCGGGCGGTGCAACTTTACTAACCAACATTGCCGTCCGGAAAATTTTCTCTCTGCCAACCCGCACTTTGCCAAGTCGGCACTGGCGCGTTATACGCCTGCTGACTTCATTGTCCTGGTGGAAAAGCACGGCATCGCCTATCACGAGAAAACTCTGGGACAGCTTTTCTGTGACGGCTCAGCGCAGCAGATTGTCGGAATGTTGGAAGCGGAATGCCGCGCTGCCGGTGTGCGCATACAGACCAATGTCAACGTCGAGCAGGTATCAAAAGAAGATGACTTCGTGTTGCGCGCAGGTGATGACGAATATCATGCCGTGTCGGTGGTCGTTGCTACCGGAGGCCTCTCGATCCCCAAGATGGGCGCGACCGGATTTGGTTATGACCTGGCCCGCCAGTTTGGGCTGAAGATTATTGAGCCACGGCCCGCTTTGGTTCCGTTCACATTCAATAAAGATGACGCGGCGCAATTTTGCGATCTGGCAGGAGTCTCCGCTGAGGTCATCGCATCCATTGGCACGCAGAGCTTTCGC
>DASXIL010000039.1:0-4022 GCA_036497985.1 Candidatus Angelobacter sp.
AAGCTCAAGCCGATCATCCGGGTGTAGGGCAAATTGAATCCACACATCCGGCAAAACTGGAAAATCCTGCGTGAAGCGCCGTTGCTGCTCCAGCTCTCCGTAGATAAGCCGTTCAATCTCGTGTCTTTCCATAGTTTTAAGTGTCCAAATTCGTGGCCACAAATAGCTCTTTAGATAGTGTTCAAGCAAGGCGGAACGTTACAGATTCTTATGAGAAATTTCCGATCAATGAGGATCCGCCCTCCCCAGCAGACCTTTTTCCTTCATATCCTCTGCAGTGCGTTTAACGCTTTCCGGCTTGCCCAGGTCGCGCCAGTAGTATTCGTCGGCGCGGAAGGCTTGAATCTTTTCACCCTGCGCCGCCAGCCGCAGGTAGGCCGGAATAATCGAGAAAATGCCTTCTTCCGTGAGCAAAGGAAATATCCGCGGCGAGATCACGTGAATACCGGAGAAAGCTAGTTCTGATAAATGCTGCGATGGACGAGCGATCTCAGTCTTTTCTTCTTTCACCAATCGGCGGCCGCAGAGCAGAGCGTGCTCGTCAAAGAGCAGGTAGCGCGACGTTTTGCGCTTCTGCACTGCAAGTGTCGCCAGCGCCTCGCCTTTTTTGTGAACTTCAACCATACGTTGAAGGTCGATGGTGCTAATGACATCGACGTTGTGGAGAATGAATGGATCTTCGTCTGAATTGCCGCTCAGAAACCATGCAGCTTTTTTCAGACCGCCGCCGGTATCGAGCAAAACGTCTTCGCGTGAAAATTCAATGTGCATGCCGAAATTGCCGGCGGCTTTTACATGGTCCATCACCATGTCAGCGTAGTGATGGACATTGATGATAACGTCGTGAATGCCAAAGTCGCGCAGGCGCGTGAGCGTGATTTCCAGCAGCGTTCGTCCGCCGACTTCAACCAACGCTTTAGGGCGGTCATTGGTGAGCGGGCGAAGTCGCGTGCCCAAGCCGGCGGCCAGCACCATGGCTTTCATCGGCCCATTTTCTCCAATTCCATCTTCTCCAATTCAATGTGGCGCACCACCACTTCCACGCCCTCTATTCCGCGCAAATGTTTAGCTAGCTGCTCCGCCAGATACACCGAGCGATGCTGCCCGCCAGTACAGCCGAAAGAAGCCGTTAAGCTCTTAAAGCCGCGGCTCTGGTAATTGCTGATGCTGGCGTCGACCAGCGCCTCGGCATTTTTCAGGTACTCATCCACACTTTTGTGCTGCCGCAAATAGTCGATCACCGGAGCGTCTTTGCCGGTGAGCATCTTGAAGCGCTCTTCGCGTCCAGGATTGGGCAGGCTGCGCGCATCGAAAACAAATCCGCCGCCGTGTCCGGTTTCGTCTTTTGGCGGGCCGCCGCGATGGAAAGAGAAGCTAAAGATCCGTGCCACAAGTTTATCTGTCGTTGGCGCAGGCGGCATTTCCCTGGGCCGGCCGCGGCGATCTCCTTCCGCCACCAGAGCCAGCAACTTTTTTGAGTCCACAATGCCTTGGAACGCGCTGGTAAGCGCCGGCAATGCGATGGGAAGAGTGGCATTCGCCAACAGCCAGCGCAGATTTTTCACTGCATAGGGAACGCTTTGCAGAAAATGCGGCTTGCGTTCATAGAATCCGCGAAAGCCATACGCGCCCAGCGCCTGCATGATACGCACGTAAACAAACGCATAGTAATGATGCATGAAAGCGTCGCGCTCCATGCCGATCATGCCGCGCAGCGCTTCCATGTAATGGTCAAGCAATTTCTGCCGCAGCGCCGGAGGCAGGTCCGCTTTGGCGTCATAGAGCAGGGAAGCAATGTCATAGTGCAAAGCGCCTTTGCGTCCGCCCTGATAGTCAAGGAAAAACGGCTCGCCATTGAACAGCATCACGTTGCGTGACTGGTAATCGCGATAGAGAAAATAATCGCGCGGAGCGCTCAGCAGGAACCTGGTCAGCCGGCTGAAATCGTTTTCCAGCGCCTGCTCATTGAACACGATGCCGGCCAGCCGAAGAAAATAATACTTGAAATAATTCAGGTCCCAGGCAATCGACTGCCGATCGAAGCTTGAGCGCGGGTAGCAGACTTTGTAATTCAGGTCGCGTCCGGCTTCCACCTGGAAGCGCGGGAGCATCCGCACCACCTTTATATAAGCGTCCACCACGGCGGGAGCAATGTTTTCTCCCGCACGATTTGCCACCAGAAACTCAAACAGCGTAGTGTCGCCCAGGTCCTGCTCAATGTAAGCGCCGTGGCGCAGATCGTCGGCGTAGATCTCCGGGACAGGCAGGCCGTGCCGCCGGAAATGGCGTGAGAACTCCAGGAACGCGACATTCTCTTCCCGCACGTCATACAAAATGCCGATAGCGGTCTGGCTGCTTTGGAAATCGGTTTGTCCGCCGCTTTTAAGCCGGACGATGACACGCCCTGAGCCGCCAAGCTGGCCCTGCAACGGCTGCACGCGCTCCGGCGGCGCGTGGAAATGCTGCTCAAAGAGGCCTTTAAGAATGTCAATCGACATGGTTGAAGCGGGTCCCGAAGAATTCTTGCAGGGTTAAAGATAACATTTTGGGGCATTAAATCCCTTTTGGCTGCCCCCGGTCAAAATCGCTATCAAAACACCGAGCTGCGCACCTACGGGATAAGATTTTTTGTGCTTGCCGATAGCGCCGTTCCCCGCTAGAGTAAAGCCCCCCCATTCATCTTTCTTCGGTGAACTATCCCAACTTTGAGGCCCATATGGCGAAAATCGTAGGTATTGAGGGAATGAATCCTCAGCAACTGGCAAATGAACTCCAGAGCGGGGCCAGGTTCGTGCAGTACCAGTATTGCGTCTCCGCTCTCGTCATCACCTTCAAACGCGGCACGGACATCTATTTCGTTCGCGCCGATGAAAGCCGACTGGTTAAAGGGTTGACGTGGACGCTTCTTACTTTGGTGGCCGGATGGTGGGGAATTCCCTGGGGGCCAATCTATACCGTCCAGTCATTGTGGGTGAATCTGCGCGGCGGGCATGATCTAACGCCCCGGGCAGCGACCGCTCTACGGCTTCCCATCGACAAGAGTACGCTGTATCCCGAGGAAGGCAAGGCGGCGGGGGCGTAAGCAATCGGTGTAAAAGTTTATTTTCCCGGGAAAGAAGTAATGATGCCGCCAGGCATCCACGCCAAGATACATATTAGGGCCGACTTGAGTCGGGCCGTATAGACTCTTATAAATCAAATTCCTCTGTGCCGAAGGCGTGCGCGCAGCGCAGCGCGAATGTTATCGATCCCACTCTTTGGCGCAAGATACGAAACCTTGAAGCCTGGGCCACCCGCCTCACTGCCCTAGGTTTTACTAGCACTTTCCGCGACCTCCGCATGGTACAGGCCGTTAGGCCCGGCTCCGTTTTTGAACTCGCCATCCAGGAGCCGCTGTAACGCTCTGAGAGACTGATTATCGAGGTCACTTAAAGTGTTATCGTCCGGCAGTTGTTCATAAAGCCGTTTGAGGTCTGCGAGGGGAATCTTGTTCTCTACAAACGGCGCAACGTCTTCCGAATAACTTACATTGGCAGGCATAAAGAATTTCCGAACAGACTCAGCCAAACGCAACCTGCTGCTCCCAATGTGTCTGAGCCAAAACTCACGCTGGATCTCTCGATCTTCAGGATCATCTGGTATTGCTTCTCTCTTCTGATGGCCCCAATAATTAAAGGCCCAAGGATCTGAAGTGCTGAGATCGATATGCACGGCGTCAATGTTACTGCCGTAGCGGTTCCGCATACTCCTCAGGAAGATGGGATGAAGCTCGGCTAAGGAAACGTCCAGGTTGAAATCATCATGAGACCCCGTAAGACGTGTAAGAACATTGAGCGCCATGGTGTCGTCTGTGGCCTCAAGTATACAGTCCGCAAGCAATGCGAGTCTCTCGGATACCGGCAGCCTTTCGGCTATACGTATAACGATTCGCAAGACATGCCCTGCTTCACCAAATGAAACCAACATGTCATAGGTATATTTGTGGGCCGCTTTCATGGTTGCGTGTACCAAATCTTTCCCTG
>DASXIL010000040.1:0-9789 GCA_036497985.1 Candidatus Angelobacter sp.
CCGGTTGGTGCTCATGAATGTCAGGAGAAGATGGGTATCGGCTATATAGGACTCGGGACGAATCCATTCGAGTTGACGCCAGAACAGAGGCACGAGATCGTTTGGCTGGTGAAGGTCGAAACCTTCAGCGAAGTTCACGAACACTTCAACTTGGCCTGCCGACAATGAAGACTCAAACACGTTACCTCGGCCCTTTTCACCTAGGTCTATTGGGGTCCCGAAGACGTACCACTCATCAAATCCTCCGCGCTCCGGCAATGTCCCAACGGATCGAATGAGCGGGCTATACGCAATACCCTTACGGCTTTCCCAACCAGCGGCTTTCTTCTCATCACTGAGAGATAGCGACCCGCTGTCGAAGGACGTGACAGCCACGTACTTTCCAAGCACAGGAGCCGGACAGAGGTTCAGGAGGCTATCGAAGTCGTGCTCGGTTGTCGTCAACCATTGATATGCATCATGTGATCCAGCATTTACGCACGACGGCTTAGGGTTAAGCATCTTTCGATTGTACGGGAGCAGCCGCGAATCCCGCTTGGAACAAGGGGAACGCGTTAGTTAGCGTAATCAGGCGATTTCACTCACAACCGGATCATGAGTGGAAATGGCGATGTTACGCCATCTATCGCGACCCGCTTGTTTTTTGCCACGTGAGTTGGCTATCATTTTGCGCCATGCCAATTGATAACTTCGCCGGGGAGTATCAAACCAAAACGGACGAAGAACTCTCGCGATTGACGATGGATTTGGGTCCGCCGCTGCCTTCAGAGGTATCCAAGCCACCGTGGCGGCCGAAAGTTGCGGGGCGTATCGCCTTCTTCTTTGGTCCGGTCGCCGGAGCCCTGGTCGTGGCGAGCAGCCTGCGCCGCATGGGGTATCAAGAACGCGCCAAGAAGGTCATGCTTCTCGCACTAGGCGCGGCAGCAGTAGAGGCTGCAATTCTCTTCTTTATTCCCGAAGGCCTGGCACGGCTTGTGGGGTTCGGTGCGGAGATTGCGTTCCTGTTGGTTTTCCCCGTCTTCATGGAGGGGCAGTTCACCGAATGGCAAGCCGCTCACCCGGATGCCAGCCCCTGCAGCGGCTGGAGTGCGATTGGATGGGGCTTGGTCGGAACTGTCCTGTTTCTTGTGATTGCCTTCCTCGTCTTCTTAGGGCTGTCACCACTGCTTCCCGATCAGTGACTGCGATTTTCGACGAACAGTCACACATAATTGCGGACCAGCAGGTTGTTGAAGATTCCGATGTACGATATACGAGACTGACCGTGTACACACCGACCGTTTGCTTTCAGTAGGAGGTAATTCTGATGCTCCTTCGTGCTCTCGCTGTCGCCTTAGTCGCGATGTGCCCGCTTCTTGACTCTCAAACTGCCCCTCCATCCGCGCAGCCGGCTCCTCAAATCGGCCAACCCGCTCCCGACTTTAATCTTCCCGACTCCAATGGCGCACCGATCAAGTTATCCGCTTACAAGGGGAAAGTAGTTCTGCTCGACTTCTGGGCCACTTGGTGCACAGGCTGCAAGGTTGAGATTCCTTGGTATGTTGAATTCCAAAATAAATACCGAGAGGAAGGGCTGACAGCCATTGGCGTTTCGATGGATGACGACGGCTGGAAATCAGTGAAGCCATTCCTCGAAGAGCACAAGCTAAATTATCCAGTTGTGATTGCCAACCAAGATTTAGTCAACCGATACGGCGGACTGCCTTCTCTCCCTATGACCTTGCTCATTGACCGCAACGGGAAGATTGTCGAGTCGCACGCAGGCATGGTGGACAAAGACGCCTTCGAGAACAAAATCAAGGCGCTCCTTCACGAAAGTTCTGTGAAATAAAATCGAGAGCAGCGATGAGGCGATTACCTCAGAACCGGTCAATGAGTGTAATCGCGATGTTACAACAGCGAACGTGATCCACGAGCAGTGATGTGGTTGACATACATTAAGTGATTCAAATCACTCGTGCCGATGACTACGACAGAACCGTCATTTATGTCGTAAACGAAAATGTAGATTCCACTGCCTTGATGCTCATCTGGAATCCCGCACTTACGAACAACATCCTTCATGCTGCTCGTTGTGGTGAACGAAGCAAAGCACCTTACGTCCCTCGCGGTTTTCGGCGCGTCAGGGAGTTTGATTTGTTCCGGGATTGGCTGCGGAATATCAGTCATATATCGTGGCAAACCTTTGACGGTTCTGCGCGGTCTCGATTCAGTCTGGGCGTTTCCGCTAATAAGCCTCACTTGGGCCGTCTCCACCTCAAAGTAAAAGTAATCAGGAGCTCGGGCTACGGTTCGGTCTGTTGGTACAGCGGGAGGCGCGCGATAAAACCTGAGGACGCCAGTCGCGGCGACGAATTTGCCGTCCATCTCAGAGTAGGGTTTCCCCCACGTAAACGATCCCCTATGAATGAGATAGACTTCCTGCCGCTCATCGAGCGCGATATACGGGCCGATCTTACCCCACAATGAAAATTTCCCACGAATGGTGATCTGCTTCCCGATAAGTGTTTGCGATACCTCATCGTAAAAGTCCGGTTTAGGTGATCCCTGCCGGCACGGCGGAGCAGGATCAACCGAAATGATTTTGATGGGCCAGACCTCGCGAGGGTAAGCGCCTAGATGGCCGTACTTGCCCAGCCGGGATACGTTCCCGATTAACTTCACTCGCAAAGCCGCAGGATATCCCAAGGCTTTGATTCTTGCGTTCATATCGTAGTCGTCTGGCCAGTGGAACCAGAATGGCTTCTTCGAGCAGTTCCCATCAGGGATGAATGCCGACTGCTCAAAGCCCGATTGATACGTACCATCGAGTGGCACCTCGCGACGACCTCCAGCCCAAAAGGCGAGAAACAGAAGGCAGACTACTGCAATAGCGAGAAGTGCAAACAGCGTTCGTCGTTTTACCCATTTTCGCATTCAATCCTGCAATCGCACCGATCATTATGTACTTATTCCATTGCTGTTGATAACAGGCGATTTCACTCACAACCGGATCATGAGTGGAAATGGCGATGTTACGCCAGCTATCCGAGCCGAGCATTCGTATACTGCTTGAATGACCGATGACATGCCGCTTTTCGATCTGTCGCAAATGACCTTCGAGGAGTTCGTGTCTTTTTTCTTCAACCACGACATTGAAAAAGAGGAGTATTGGTACCAGGAACCAGCCCTTCAGAATTACAACGACTTCGATGATAAAGGCGTGTCATCACCAGCAGTAATTGTTGAATACATGACGCGCTTGTTCACGGAATTCTCCACAGATGAATTTCGACTTAAAAATTGGCGACGGTGATGTGATTTCTCTTAAGGCAGAACACAGAGCGTTGCTCGAAGCCATGTTTGAAACGTTGTCGAATATTCTGGCCCTGCCCGACCCACGGACGCAGGGATTCGCACTCCACGGCCTCGGTCACCTGCACCATCCAGGAGTGCGCGATCTCGTCCAGCACTTTCTGGATGGGCACCGGGAGGATTTCACGCCCGAAAGGGATACAGTGGATAGAGCGATGCAGGGACGGGACGGTAATGTGAGGGAGTAACTGACGACAACAGGCGATTTCACTCACAAGCCCGATTACTGGTGAAATTGCGATATTACGCCAACAATCACAATAAGAACCTAGCGCACATTCCCAACCTGACGCTTCGCTCCCGAAATCAATGGCGGAAACGGCCTACGGGTTGAATGGGGTATTGACCGCTTCCTCAAACAGTTTGGTGATCCTGTCGAGAGTTTCCTCTCGCCTATCCATGGAGTGTTCCAGCCATTCCGACATGTACTGCCGCGCCCGCTGATCGCCGACCTTCGCGAGGTAGAACGCGTACGCCAGCGCCAACTGGGGGAAATTGAAGAAATGTGAGGAGGCATTCCGTTCCTCCTCTTCAAAAAGGGCCTCGATATTTCGCAACTGACGAACGGAATCGAGCTTGGCCAGCGCTTTGGGGAGCATAAACTGTCGCGTCAATTCTGCTCCATCGCGCACTGATGGTTCAGTAGCATATATGGAGATCGTGGCCCCAGGTTCGATTGGCCCCGAACAGAACCTGCCAAGCCCCGAATATCGCAAGTCAGCGTTTGCGGAGTTCGGCGTTCGGTGCCACGCGACGGTTTCAGTGTTCCTCCCGGCAATGTGGGGGACGAAATTCAACGAGAACCCCCAGACGAAAATTAAGCTCCCCCGGTCTGAACGAAACTCGATCACGTCACGCATCTCCTCGAAACGTGAACGAACGTATTTGAGGCGGGTTGGTTTCTGGAACCCAGCTTCAGTGAGAGGGACGTGAAATATATCGTGAATGACTGCATCAACATCGCAAGGTGAACAGAATGACACGCTCATGGCTGAGAAAATCATCCAACATCTTACTCTACCGATGCTGTTTTCGAGCAGAAAGAGCAACTGACGCAGGAGCTGCTGGAATCCGGCGAGCGCGACAGATGATGGAGCAACCCGGAAGTAGTAACTGGCGAAAACAGGCGATTTCACTCACAATCCGGTTTTCGGTAACCGGGATACCTCTGGCCTGCCGATCAGTCCTTGCTTGGCTTTTTAGGTTTCAAGTCGCAAGCCTGCTTCACTCGGCCGAGATCCAGGCCGGCCGGCGAGAACTCCGCTATTTCCGGACCTCGTGGTCCTGGGATTTGCACCTTGAAGATGTGCGCTCCCATCAGTTCGCGCATTGTGCCTTTATCCATGGAGAGGGACCGGCCATCAAGCCAGTTCCAGCCGTGATAATGATGCGTGTCATTAACGCGGACCATTACTTCAACCTGGGGCTGCCCCCAGAAGCCGGGACGATTTGGCGGGCCGAGACGCATGCCGGGATTGAATTCGGCGGAGGTGTATTTGCGATTGGTGCAGACCATTTCAACGCGCGGCTTATAGTCAGGACTCAGGCTCAGGTAATTGTCCGCCTGGAGCTCAAACCGGACTTTCTTTGCGGCGGTCATTTTATCTTCAGAGCGAAACTCCAACCAATTGCCGCCGACGCTGACGCCATCGCCTTCTCCTTGGTAAGGACTCGCTATCCTGCGCTGGGCGCTGGCCGAAAGCGCAGCTACGCCCAGAAACGCGAAAACCGCAACGAATGCTTTGATCGTTAGGCAAGGACGGTTGATATTAAAGACACCATTGAAAAATTGCGATGCTCTCAAGTTCGCCTCCGAACAGGAATGGTCTTGCAACAGCCAACAAACTTAAATGAATTTGGGCAAGTACATAAATGCATTTTATGGGCCAACTGGTGGGGCGGTATATCTGGCTGATTTTATTAGGCATTTTTAGTGCGCAGCAAGAGCTGGTGGTTTTCAGCCAGACGGAATGGCTGATTTGGGCCAGATTGGAGTGTTGGATCGTCAGTATTGAAACACCTTCGCAAACAGGAGAGATTGCGGGTTGACCGAGCTGCTCTGGATCAGTGGAAAACCTATTCAGCAAACAGGAGCGCCAAAGTGTGCGCTCCTGCTTTAACCGCGTTTCCCTTCCGTAACCCTTCTGATTTATGGCCGACGCAACTCATCACCAGAGGGACTCATCCTAATCTGTGAATTTCGCTTACAACTCACGTAGTATTGAGGGCGGATGCCGTCTGTTCTGCTAGTTGATCCCGAACCGAGCGTGATTGTGACGCTCAGAATGATTCTTGAACGGGACGGCTATCAGGTGAGTACTGCGACTTCCTATGCCGCCGCAGCGGCCCTGCTGCAAAGCGAAAGCTGGGACATTCTGATTACAGAGCTCGATCTGGAGGCTGAAGCTCTGGGATTGCGGCTGGCCCGCGAAGCCAAATCTCTGGAGTATCATCCCGCGATTTTTGTTTACGTCTCATATCCTAACGTTGAGCGCTTGCGCGCTGCTCTGGCTCTGCGCGTGGATTATTGCGGCTTTAAGCCGCTGGAAGTGGAGGAGATACGGAAGGTCGTCCGCTTGTTGGTGGCCCGCAACTCCGCCGGCAGAAAACATGGATTACAAGCATCCAGGCAGAGATAGCCAGCTACGACTTTTCCAGGTGCTCACAGGAGTACAATTAATTTAACGAATTCAAGAACTTTATCTCTCTATGGCTCACCAGCCTTCTCTCCTCATTGTCGATGATGAAACCAATGTGGCGCTCACATTGCAGATGGTGTTTGAGCGAGAAGGATATGCCGTGCGCACCGCGAATAGTTGCGCCGGAGCGCTCAAACTGCTGGAGAACGGACACATCTTTGACGCGGTGATTACCGATTTAAACATGGAGAAGGAAAATATTGGGCTCGAAGTTGCGCGAGCCGCCTTGCGTTTGCATCCCAAACCAGCAGTAGTTCTATGCACCGGATACGCAAGCGTGGATAATTCCGCAGCCGCTCTGCAGATGAAAGTGGATTATCTGGCGACAAAGCCGGTTGATCTGGAAGAACTAAAACGGGCCGTCAGCCGATTGATGGCATTTCGGAATGAAAAGCAATGAGTGACACGATCAAAACGACGAAAACAGCGCTGATTGTCCACGCGGACATGAGCGTGCTTTCGGCTTTTCAAAGCTCCTTTGTCGGCAAAGGATACGTTGCGATTCTTGCCCGCGACCCTCCAACCGCTCTGCTGGCCCTTACGCAACACTTCTTTGATGTTGCGGTGATCTCTTCTCGGCTGGCAGAAGGCGGTGACGGCTGGCCGCTGGCAGGGGTCGTCCATCTTATTTTTCCCAAAGCTTTTGTTGGAGTATTGACGCCGGAAACCAACGTGCTCACCTTGCAAGCTGCCATCAATAACGGCGTAACACAAATCTTTGATGCTTCCAGCAACCCGGATCACGTAGTAAATACATCTTTGGGTAGCCAGCAAATAGGCTCGATCAACCCTTCCGCCGAGCCTGGAACTTCCATCCATTAGAGATCAGTTCAGCGGCAAAAAGCGCACGCGAGAAAAGCATCTGGCCTCCTGCTTCTCCGCGCGTCCAATACCTCACTAAGGAACATTTTCTCTTCCTCAGGTGCAAACAAACCGCCCGAGGCAAAGCACTCAGGCGGGTTGGAGCCAACGAACAGAAATTACAGATAGCGCTCTCTCGAAATCTCCGGCTGGACGGCCGGTGCTGGGATCGTCTGGGCGCCTTCTTCGGGGAAATCCGGAAGCGGCGTTTCCAGCGCGATCTTCAGGACCTGGTCCATATTCTCCACAAAGTGGACCTTCATCTGGCCGCGGATATTTTCCGGCACGTCAGCAAGGTCCTTTTCGTTTTCTTTCGGGATAATCGCTTCTTTAATTCCAGCACGCAGCGCAGCAAGAAGTTTTTCTTTCAGCCCGCCGATGGGTAGCACCTTGCCGCGCAACGTGATTTCGCCGGTCATGGCGATATCGCGACGCACAGGAATCTTGCTTAGCGCGCTCGATATGGCCGTGGCCATGGTGATGCCGGCAGAAGGCCCGTCTTTGGGGATGGCGCCTTCAGGCACGTGAATGTGAATATCGAAGTTGCGATAGAAGTCCTTGGGAATGCCGAGCCGCAGGGCGCGTGAGCGCACGTACGACATGGCGGCATGCGCCGACTCTTGCATCACGTCGCCTAACTGGCCTGTGATGGTGAGCTTGCCTTTGCCGTCTACGATGGCGACTTCAATGCTCAGAATCGACCCGCCGACTTCCGTCCACGCCAGTCCGGTGACCAGCCCAATTTCACTCTTTTCATTGGCTAGTGTGTCACGGAATTTGGTAACGCCCAGGAACTCGTTGACCTTTTCCGCGGTTAAAGCACTGGAATACGTGGCGTCTTTCACCACTTTGCGCGCCACCTTGCGAGAGATGTTTCCGATTTCGCGCTCAAGGTTGCGGACGCCGGCTTCACGCGTATAGGAGCGGATGATCTCGCGCAACGCGTCGTCGCCGAATGTAAGCTGCTTTTCTGTGAGTCCGGTGGCCTCGCGCTGCTTGCGCACCAGGAACTGTTTTGCGATCTCAACTTTTTCCAGCTCGGTGTAGCCATGCAGCCGCAGAACTTCCATGCGGTCCTGCAATGCTGCTGGAATGGTGTGCAGCACGTTGGCCGTCGCGACGAAGAAAACCTGTGACAGATCGTATTCCACGTCAAGGTAATGGTCCTGGAACATCCAGTTCTGCTCAGGATCAAGCACTTCCAGCAGCGCTGACGACGGATCGCCGCGGAAATCTGAAGCCATCTTGTCGACTTCATCCAGCATAAAGACCGGGTTCTTGGTGCCGGCTTTTTTCATCATCTGGATAATCTGCCCCGGCAGAGCACCGATATATGTCCGGCGATGGCCGCGAATTTCAGCTTCATCGCGCACTCCGCCCAGTGACATGCGGACAAATTTGCGGCCCGTAGCTTTCGCAATCGACATGCCGAGCGACGTTTTGCCAACGCCCGGAGGGCCAACAAAGCAGAGAATCGAGCCCTTGGGATTTTTCACCAACTGGCGCACCGCCAGGAACTCAAGGATGCGGTCTTTGATCTTCTCCAGGCCGTAATGGTCCTGGTTCAGGATTTTTTCTGCGTGCTCAATGTTGCGGATCTCTTTTGACTTCTTCTTCCACGGCACGGCCAGCAGCCAGTCAAGGTAGTTGCGTGACACGGTGGATTCAGCCGACATCGGCGGCATGGCTTCCAGCTTCTTCAGCTCCTGGATGGCCTTCTCATGTACTTCCTTGGGCATGCCGGCGGTGTCAATCTTCTTTTTCAGCTCGTCAAACTCGCTCTTTTCGCCCCGTCCCAGCTCTTTCTGTATGGCCTTGATCTTCTCGTTGAGGTAATACTCTTTCTGCGCGCGCTCCATCTGGCGCTTCACCCGCGTCTGGATGGTGCGGTCCATGTTCAGCTTTTCAATTTCAATATCTAGCACGTCGGCAATGCGGTTGAGCCGCTCCGCCGGATCAAAAATATCCAGCAGCTCCTGCTTTTCTTCAATGGAAAGTTGCAGGTTCTGGGCAATCGTATCGCTCAGCTTGGCCGGATCGCTCATGCCGGTAATGATCACGGGCTCAAGATTCAAGCTCTGGCAGAGCTTTACATACTGGTCAAAAAGGTTGTGTACGCGCTGCATGGCCGCGTCCAGCGCCTTGGTTGGATCGGGCGGATACTTCACCGTGCGGACTTCGGCTTCAAAATAGCCGTCAGTATTGGTGAGCTTCAGGATCCTGCCGCGCTCCACGCCTTCCACCAGCACCTTAATATTGCCGTCTGGTAGCTTCAGGTTCTGCACGATATTGGCAATGGTTCCGACCTGGTAAATCTCGTTCGGCTTGGGCTCGTCAATGCTCGCGTCATGCTGGGTGGCCAGAAAGATCTTGCGGTCAGAGGCCAGGGCTTCTTCCAGGGCACGCACGCTGGACTCGCGGCCCACGATAAACGGGGTCATCATGTACGGGAAGATGACCACATCGCGTATGGGCATCATCGGGAGCTTGCGAGTTTCGAATTTTTCCTTAATCTGGGTCACTGAATCGCCTTTTCTCTCGTTTTACTAGGGATGGGTTTCCACCATCTTGCTACTTTTAAGAATATCACGCAAGGCAAGCTGCTGTGCTCAGAGTCTTTCTGCCCGATTTGGGAAATTCTAGCGAATGGAATCAATGGTTTAACCAGAGACGCTTGAACGGCTTTCCTCTGTGTTCCTTTGTGTCCTCTGTGGTAAAGGTTTTGGGTTTGCCGGATGCATTATGAAAGGGCGCCCCTGTGGAGTAAGTTGACGGTGAATCAAACCACAACTCTCTACAACAAGGAGCACCCTCATGGATAACGGTAACAGATACGTAGGTCTGGATGTACATCGTGACACCATCTCGGTTGCGG
>DASXIL010000041.1:0-6365 GCA_036497985.1 Candidatus Angelobacter sp.
GGATCCAGCCGGCTGACTTCAGCTTAGGGTCCGTATCGTCCTTAAGCAGCGACGACTCGCCTCCCCAGGAATTGCGCACCACCTCCCAGCCATAGCTGGCCATCTCTGTTTTGTGGATCAGCACCACGCCCACGGCGCCGCGGCGCGCCGCTTCTTCATACTTGTAAGTCCAGCGGCCGTAATAGGTGAGCGCGCGGCCTTTAAAGAAGTTAGGATCGTCTGAAGGCGGCTCATTCACCAGCATCAGCAGCATCTTGCCCTTCACGTCCACGCCTTTGTAATCGTCCCAGTTGTATTCCGGAGCGTTGATTCCGTAACCCACAAAAACCAGCGGCGCATCGATCTCGGATTTTTGCGCGTGGGTCTGGTCATTCGCCACGTAATCGTCGGCAAACTTGAGCTGCATTTCCGGCCCTGACTTAGGTACGAAAGCAAACCGCGTCTGCTTGGGATCTGTGGTCACGCCAAAAAAATCGATCTTTTGGAAATATGTTCCCTGATCGCCGGCGGGCGCTAAACCATAGCTCTTAAACTGCGCGGCAATCCAGTCTGCCGCCATGTCACCGCCCTTCTGTCCGGTTCCGCGGCCTTGCAAGGCATCGTCGGAAAGGTATTTCACCGTGGCGCGAATTTTCTCCGCGTCAATGGCGTTCATGGCTTTTTGCGCGGCTGGTGGCGCGGCGTTTTGCGCGGATGCCGCAGCTATACAAACAAAGACGATAGACAAGAATGTGCCAGCTCTTTTCATGATTCCTCTTTTTGACTACTGAATGCTCTCGTATCCGCGACCGCGGATCAATTTTTGGCTTCTCAGCCAGGTTTGAATTCTGAAACGTTTTCCCCTGGCTGAAAAATTTGCGCTGCTGCCACGCCACTCCCTGCCGCCAGACGACGGTTCAGTTGCTCCACGTCCGCTTTTGACCAGCTCACTGTGGCAAAATCTATTTCCCCTTCCGATGAAATGAGAAAGGTCGTAGGCACGTTCGTCAGCTTATAGGCATTGGAAACAGGATATTTCCCCACGGGATCCAGCAATACGGGAAAGCTGATGTTGTATTGCCGGTTAAATGCCTTGGTGTCCGCCGCATTGTCCTGGGACACGCCGACGAAGGTAAAGGCGCTGCTCCCGGCGTAAGCCTTATAAATGCGGTCAAGATACGGCAAGGCCATCTGGCATACCGGGCAGCTCACCTTAAAAAACACAGCTACTACCGGGCCTTTCTTGCGTTCTTGCTTGAGTGAAAATTTATGGCCATCCAAATATTGCAGTTCGATCTCCGGCGCCTGAACTCCGGCTTCCAGTGCGGGCATTGGGTCCCCTCCAGCTAAAGCTCTATTGTAGATAACTTGTGGGCTTGGTGAAAATCCCGCGTCCGCCTAGCGTGACTCGGGTTTGCGCGGATCTGAAATGCACGGGCCGGCATGGTTGTCCGGCAGATCTTTGCGCGGACTTCCTCGTTCGTCTCGATTATCGAAGAAGCAGTTTTGTGATTTTTGCGACGGCGACTGAAACACCAATGACGTGCCTGCTGTTATCTGGTTCGACTGATAGATGTTGTCTCGATTTGGTCCGGACTGGCGGCTTGCAGAATAGACCTTGAACGCCGTGGAGTGAGCGCCTGAAGAATTGTCGCCCAGCACCTTATTACCTGCGATGACTGCTCGAGTCACATTCCCGCGCAGGACAAATGCAATCACTCCCGATTTGTCCACTTGTACCGTATTGTCCAGGAACTTGAAGTCCGCAAAGGTGCCCCCGCCTCCCACCACAAAGCCGTATTTTCTAGGATGAACAATCTTGTTTCGTTCAATCGTCACGCCATTGTTCACCAGGCTGTCAATGTTGAAACCGAACTCCGTGTTGATCGCCGTGTTATCGTGAAATGATCCTCCAGCCAGATCCCAGCCGCCGTATGCAATCTGAAAAGCTTCCACCACGTTATTTTTCACTTCGGCAGTGGCGTTCGCCACGCAGATAGCGGTGCAAAGTGTGCAGGCAGACTGGTTCATGTTCACGTTTTCGATAATGTTGTCGCGGTCCTGGCCCGGCCGGGAGCGGTCCACCGAGAGGATCCAAATTGGAAAGGCCTCCCAGCGCGGGTTGATGGAGCCAATCTCCGCCGCTGAATTGATTACGTTCACGTCGTGAATGTGATGTCCACCCAGGTCTGAGCGCAGGTGAATCGCATCCAGCGTAAGCGCCTTGATCCCATTTTGTCGCGCG
The DNA here is from genome assembly GCA_036497985.1 of Candidatus Angelobacter sp. Taxonomy (GTDB): domain Bacteria; phylum Acidobacteriota; class Terriglobia; order Terriglobales; family Acidobacteriaceae; genus Angelobacter. The sequence continues at coordinate 2,225 of DASXIL010000041.1, forward strand.
CGCGACTTTAGTACAGGATAATTTCCATCGATCGTCAGGTCGGATATCTCAATCCCCGGAGCATTGTCTGAGTTGGTACCAAACACCAGGCCAATGCCACTGTTCAGCGGCATATGCTGAAGATTTTGTGGGTCTGTGATCGGCAGGTAATCGCTGAGCTTCACCACGGTCGCATCTTTTCCCGAGCCGTGAATCTTCCATCCTTTCCCGATCGTAAAGCCGGTGGGGTTCGGGTGCGGAACGGCGATGAGATAATCGTAAGTGCCCAGGGTCCAGAATGTTCCAGGTCCAAGGCAGACAATCAGGTTTTCCGTCCTCTCCACCGCTGTGCCAGAATTCTGCTGCCCCGTACATCCCTCGCTGTAGCAGCGAAGGATTGTGTCAACCCTGGTCACGGTGCTGCCGTCGCGTGCGTCGGCCATGGACGCGCCGGTTCCATCTTTGCCATTGGTTAGCGCGATGTATATGCGCGTTGTACCTTGGGGAAGAGATTTGGCTTCCACGGAACAGTCGGGGGATGGAAATCGTGCCTGGTCAGCTGCTGCCGTGGGCTTTGCCACTTCTCCGAAAGCAACCACAGTGCAACCCTGACCGGCGAAGGCTGCCAGAAGAATTGCGAATACAAACGCTGTTTTATGCATCGCCTAATCCTCGAATGATTTTGCGTGTCAGTCCGGTGAGCGGCAGCCGATCAATGGAACGCAGAGGGACCCATCTGTCACCCTGACGCTTTCTCTTTTTTTCATCGTGCACAAACACCGTGTAGTCCGTGGTGGTGATGGAGTGGCGCAGCTTCAGCAAGGGCGATTTGCTCTCATTGCTCGCCGCCTCAAGTTCGGGCAGCTCCCACATTCCGGGCATCAGCGACCTTTGCTTGTTTCGCTGGCGCAACAGAATGCTGCCGTTCCTGCGCGCCAGCGCATAATGCAGCTCTGCTTTGCGGCGGGTCGATCGCTCGGCTCTCTCCATCGGTCCACGAGCGCCACACAACGCTGCTACGGGACACGCATGGCATAATGGCTGGGTGGGCAAACACACCAATGCTCCCAGCTCCATCATTGCCTGATTAAAGTCGCCGGGGCTCTGCCGGTCCAGGAGCTGGCCGGCAATCTCCCAGCGCTGCTTCTCCGTATTGGCATCTGTAGGCTGGGTCTTTCGGTTTACCAGGCGATCGATCACGCGCTTCACGTTTCCATCCACCACGGCCACGGGTTCGCCAAAGGCGATGCTGGCGACAGCGGACGCGGTGTAGCGCCCCACCCCCGGTAATGCCATCAAATCAGGCACGATACGAGGAAACGACCCGCGCCGGACAATTTCTTTTGCCGCCCCATGTAACGCTCTCGCCCTGCGGTAATATCCCAGACCGGTCCAGGCCGCAAGCACCGTGGCTTCTTTTGCGCGCGAGAGCCGCTCCGCCGACGGAAATTGTGCAATGAACTTTGTATAGCGCTCTTCCACTACAGCCACCCGGGTTTGCTGCAACATGATCTCCGACACCAGAATATGGTAGGGATCGGTTGCTCCACGCCACGGAAGCTTGCGCTGAGATTCCTGGTACCAGGCCAGCAAGAGCCGTCGAAACATAGTTCGGTCTAGTCCGGGAACACTGCTGTGTGGGGAGGCGGCCATGCTGGATGGATTGTAGCGTAGTTAACCCATCTGATTTTCGTGAAGGCAGCAAAAAGCCAGCCGCGCGCGGCTGGCTTTCTAATTTAGTCTTTGAACGTATCTTTGGAAATTATCTAGGGCTGCGAGTCATTCGATGCCGGAGAGGACTTCGGCTCATGATCGAGTGCGTTTTGCGCCTTCGTCAGATCAGACTGGGTCTGATCAACCTTTTCCTGAAATAAGGCCACATTCTTTTTATCGTTCTCAATCGCGTCCTGGTACATCTCACGTCGGAATTCAATGGTCTCATTCGCGAGCATCGTCTCATAGCGTTTGGCCGAACTCTTCCAATTGTCCCGCTCTTGCTGATATGAATCGAGCTTCTTTTTCAGTTCGGCAACCGCCGGCGAGGTCTTCGACTGACGGTCGGCAGTTTTGCCGTCCTCCTTCTTCGCAGAAGGAGCGGCTGGCGATTCGGTACTCTTGCTCATACCTGACGGGACAGACGCTGCTGTCGCAGCATTGGCATCCGCTCCACTTGATCTTGCCGGGAGGTCCTCGTCGGTGAAAACCTTCACCGCTTTTCGTTCCGTCTTGCTCTGTTTCGCTACTTCTGCCACTGATTCTGGGGCGGATTGGGCCACACCGATGTGGCCCACCACCAACACTGTTGACATTGCCAAAAGAAATTTCTTCATCGCCTTCCTCTAATACATGATTTCATGCGTCGCAAGCAGTTTTGGCGGCGCGCTGCTGGGGAACAGGTTCAGCGCGCATGAATCGTATTGAAAGTGGAAACTGCCTCCAATCGTATCGCTCTGGGCCACGTCCTGCGCGTTTACGTCCTGTCCGGCCAGGATGGAACCGAACACATTAATGTCCTGGTGGCCGCCTCCGGTGAAAGTGATTTGGCCCTTGACCAGAATCAAGCCATAAAATGCCAAACCGCCATGCACCTCCAAATCGCCATCGATAATGAGTATCCCTGAACCGGTGGCATTGCCGCTAAGATGGACGCTTCCCGGAACATACACAGTGGCTGGGGCTCCTCCGGGAGGAAATACTGGCGCGTCCGGTAACCCGCCAGGATAGGTGCCAAAGTTTTGTCCTGACTGAGTCCCGCAGTCAGCGGGCGTACCCGAGCACACCGATGAACTGTTACTGAAGTTCCACGGTGACGTATTTGCGGCATTCTGCGTAGTTGGCAGGTTTTTTAAATCCGAAATCATCTGGTCCACGTTATAGGGCCACGGTTGATTGGCTGCAGTAGCGCCCTGGGTGACCACGTTTCCATTTGAGTCATAAGTGGTCAACCCATTGCCCAGGCCGGAACTTAGAGTCGCAGCATTGCCGGTTTGTCCGACGCCGGCAGCGCTAAACACTGCCAGATGACTACCATCGCAGGTCTTCCCGGGACGGCTGGTCTCGGTCGCGGTGCACGTGCAATTGTCATATCCATTCACTTGCAGGTTGCCCTGGAGGCCGATCGGCGCTTGCGCAGCAACCGCACCAGGAGAATTGAGCGGCGGACTCAGAGCCACTTCCATCTGCACGATTCGCCGGGAACCAGGGTTCGCCCCGACTTGCGGGGTCACCGCTAATGACGTCAGCAACCAAACCGGCATCATCTTGGGCTGCGGGCAAGAGCCGGCGACAACTTGTTCCTTGCTACCGTTCCAGCAAACCTGCTGCCCATTGCCGGGTACGGAGGCCACCTTGACGCTCAGCGGGCCCATCATGTTCTGCTTGTTGGTAATTCTCACCCACTTGAAAGGCAGGGCATCCGCACCAGCCGAGCCCGGTGCCGCCATAACTGAAGTAGAAAAAGCGGTTGAGGCGCTGGGCAACAGCTGGTTTCCGGCGCAGGGCCCGGCTGTCGGTGCTGGAGTAAGTGTCGTTAAACCCGTATATTTTTCCCAGCAAAGCTGGTCATCCACGAAGGCATTGTTCGCGACGGCAGTCGGGACGATCACTTCAGCGTTGGTGGGGTTGGTAAGATAAAGTATCCCTGTGGGTGCGCCGGATGCCGGCATACCCAAAGCCAGCGCAGTATTACTTAGCGGCGTGTTCGCCGCCAGCAGCATGCGGGCCTGTTCTGCTCCCGCGCGCGCGGCAAAGTATGCTTTTTGCGAATCGCGGTAGTTATTGTTCACGCTGTTTTCCGTGTCAGCCATGAACATGAGCCCCATGCCGATAGCGGCAAGCAGAAGCAGAGCGAGCAGAGCCACCATCATGGCTACGCCACGCTGGGATTTCAGTCGCTTTGTGATTTTTCCGTTCATGTTGTCACCTCAGTTGTTTACTAAACGTGCCATGCCCGTCATGGTTACTTGTATGCTGTTATGTGCGTCGCTGTCCGGCGCCGTCCCTTGTGTGGTCAGGGTGATCTGAACTGTTTTAATTTTCTTCAGGTCGCTGGCGGATGCCGGCAGGGTTATTGGTCCGCCGCCCGCATCAAACGCCGTGAAAAACGAAGTGCCCACTACATTCTGAACCTGGGTAAAGGTTGTTGATGCACTTGCTGCTGTCC
>DASXIL010000042.1:0-7826 GCA_036497985.1 Candidatus Angelobacter sp.
GAGACTGAAAATTTCTTTTCTTCCACCGATCTTTGAATCGTAGTGAGCGCTGCTTTCTGCTGAGCATTGAAGATAAAGTCCAGATGCGATGGACCGCGCTTCTTCATGCTGCTCACGCTGAAATCCGCCTGCTCTTCTATCACTTCTACGATCTCGCGCTTGACCAGTGTCTGCAGCGTCGTGCGCGGCACTGCCAGTTCACGAACCTGCTCCACAAACGCTTTGCCCGCCTGCTGCTGGAGAAATTCCACAATCTTCTGCTGATTCTCATTCAGTTTTCCGCTCACTTCTTTCAGCACGGCCACCTGCACGGTGCGCTGCGCGTCGCGGACGGAAGAAACGTCTTCGCGCGCAATCCATTTCTTGCGCAACAGCAGGTCCAGCACCTGGCGGTTTGCGCCCGTAGCAGACCGGATCGTCCCCTCAAGCGCCTCGTCTGACATAGAGAGATAATCCAGCACTGCGTACTCAATCATCTGCGTATCAATATCCTGCTTTGACCGGCGCGACGATCCCGCTGTGGCTGAGGCATGCAGCGCTTCGTATCCGACTTCGGTGATCCGGTAGAGTTTGGCCTTCTTGATCTCCGCCGCCAGAGGCAGCATGCCGCGAAATACATCGCCAATGGGCGCCAGGTAATACCCCGCGATCCACTGTCCCAGCTTCATCAGCCCTTCATCCAGCACCGGCTCGGTGTCCAGCACCTGGATCACGGTCTTGGCCTGCATGGATGGCGCGCGATCGTGCAGCGCCATTACCACGCCGGATATACGCTGGTTGCGAAACGGTACCAGCACACGTCCACCGACTACCGGCTGCAGCTCGGCAATTTTGTAGGTAAATGCCATGTCCAGCGGGACCGGCAGTGCTACGTCGCAAAAGGTGGGCATGGTGTAAGAAAAGATTGTACGGGAAGAATGTTTATTCTATATTGTATAGATAATGTTTGGGCGTGATTACCTCGGCGAGTTCGAGCACATCGTTGTCCTGGCGCTTTTGCGGCTGGAAGATCAAGCTTATGGAGTCACAGTGCGGCAGGAAATCGAATTTCGCACTAAGCGCGAGGTTTCAATCGGCGCGGTTTATGCCACACTGGGCCGTCTGGAGGCAAAAGGGTACGTCAAGTCCCACTACGGCGATCCCACGCCAGAGCGTGGTGGACGTTCGAAACGCTTTTTCCGGGTCACTGCCAGGGGAGTGGCGGCCGTGAACCGCACCCATCGCGCACTCCAAAGCATGACTGAAGGTTTGGACCTCATCCGGAGCTACTCATGACGTCTCGAGCAGATTTCGTTGAGCCACCGCGCATGGCGAACTGGCTCATCAAACTATTTGCCGTCGGCGAAGAAGCGGGATCGCTTCAAGGAGACATGCTTGAAGAATTCTCCCACCTCGCTTCGAAATCGGGAGCTTCTTTCGCCAGAAGGTGGTATTGGCGGCAGACCCGGAAGACCATTGCACATCTTGTCGGAAATGCCTTCCGTGTTGCTCCCTGGTTAACCGCTGCCACTGTAATCGGAGGGTTCTTACTGAACCGGTTGGTCTCTGGGCTGCCGGAGCGAGCAATCTTTGCAGCACTCGAAAGATACCAGGTTTTCGACCATCATTTCAGCGCCTATCTATTCTTTGCGACGTACGGGATTGCGATCGGACACGTCATCGCGTCGATGTTCGTTGGATGCGCCGTCGCATTGACCGCCAGGAGCAGAGAGATGGTTGCTACGATGGCCTTGAGTCTTGTTTACTGCGCGATGACTGGCGCTGCTGTGTTGGTGGTGTTGGCAACAGGGAAAACCCTGGCTCTCTGGATGCTGCCATGGTACGTCGCGGATTGGTTTGCGATCATTATTGGTGGAGTAATCGTACGGATGCGCAGATCGGCAGTGACCAATCTGATTTTGTCGACATAATTTGTACTCTACTCTTCGGGTGCTTTGGTCGGTGACTTCAGCCCTAGGAACTTCATCACCATCTGCAGATCTTTCCACGCTTCTTTTTTCTGCCGTGGATCGCGCAACAGATAAGCCGGATGGTACGTTACCAGGAGCTTGGAGTCTCTAAAGTCATACCAGCGTCCGCGCAGGTTGGCCATGGAATCATTCACGGCCAGCAGGTTCTTGGCGGCAACAGCACCCAGCGCCACGATCACCTTGGGCTTGATCACGTCAATCTGGCGCATCAGGAAAGGCGAGCAGGTATCGCACTCATCTTTTTCCGGTGTGCGATTGCTCGGCGGACGGCATTTCACAACGTTCGCAATGTAAACGTCTTCGCGCTTGATTCCCATGGCGGAAATCATGTTATTCAGCAGCTGACCCGCGCGGCCCACGAAGGGCTCACCCTTGGCGTCTTCATCCGCGCCCGGACCTTCGCCCACAAACATTAGGTCGGCATTCACGTTGCCCACGCCAAATACCAGATTGGTGCGGCCTTTATGCAGGCGGCAGCGCGTACAGTCGCCAATGTCCTCACGGATCGCCTTCAAGGCTGAAGGTTTGTCGGTGATTACCGGTGGCAACGTAACTGAAGCTTGGGACTTCACAGGCGTGGTCTCAGCCACCGGCGGCAATGCCAGTTCAACGCTTGGATCGATTGGCTGCCGATAGAAATCATGAATGCCCATCTCTTTGTAATATTTCACGCGGGCGGCAAGCTGTTTTTTGGTTTGCGGGTCCAGAGGCTTGGGCATGTCTGCAAGCAAAATAAATGGTTAGGGAAAAGAAGTAAATGGCGCAAAACCTTTTTACCCTACCTCGTATTCCCTTTTGCTCCGCTCAATGAAAGTATGAAGGCTGAGCCTCCGCCCTTTTCAGTTGGACGATCCTTAATTCCAGCCAAAATCATAACGACGCAACTTCCAGCGCAGCTCGCGAGGTCTATACTTCTCTTCCCATGACAAATATTTTCCAGGGAGCTGTTATGCGCTCTGCATTTTTTATTGTCTGCTCTTGTGTGGTTCTTTTCGCTACTGGATGCGCCGCCCACCGTGCCGGCACCGCAAACCTGGCTTCGGCGCCGGTCGTGATTTCCGATTCAGTGCGCGAGGCCCTGCCGGGCGACTACTTGCGTGTGAGCTTTCTTCCGCCGGGAACGCCCGTTACGAATCTTTCTCGTCCCGGAGCTTTGCGGGCCTTCACCACCGCTACCGCGCTCTACTCGCCACCGCTCAAGCTCGCGGACATGCCCTACTATTCAGGACTGGTGAACGATGACGCGAAGGTGCTGGTAGCCATGCGTTGCCGTCCCCCTCATCCTGAAGCTGTGGATGCAATCCTGGCCACCTGGCCCAATGTGTTTTTGGCTGTCCAGCGCGACGTTCCCCTGCCTTCCGGCGCTTGTGAAGCAGCGCCCACCGATCCGGCTACGCAGATGGCGTACTTCGCCAAGGCGTTCAGCGATCCTCCAGCCACAAAGATCCCGTCATCGCTGGCGCACACCTTCAATTATGCAGCAACGGTCTATGATGCCGATCACAAACCGCTGGCGGATTGGCTGCAGAAAAATTATGGGATATATCCCGCGTTTAGCGGAATGGGGTACTCCGTCAAGGATTCTTATTCGATTGACAAGCAGCCGATGAGTTCACAGCAAGTGCTGGTGAAGTCCGTGTCGTCAGAATACATTCTCAAAAACGTGACGCTGGCAGAGGCAGGCTGCCGCTGCATTTCAGTCGCGCCATATCCTGGCCGATCCAATGATCCTGTTGACCCAGATTTTATTGTGCAGGCCGGTGGTGACGGAGCGTGCAAAGCCGTGGACCGGCTCGCTGCACCCCGGGTGAAACACAAGCACTAACCTCTTATCTCGACTGCTGGATTCGTGTACGTTCCAGCTTCACCTTCACTACCGCATCAAGCACGCGATGCGCCACTTCCCACTTGCTGGTTTCCGGAACGCTCTCAGCGCCGGCGTGTGTAAGGATAGTCACGGCGTTGCGTTCTGAATCAAAGCCGATGCCCGGCTGTGACACATCGTTAAGCACAATGGCATCCAGCGATTTGCTTTCCAGTTTTTTCCTTGCATTAGCCAGAACATCAGTGGTTTCGGCGGCAAAGCCTATAACGATGCGGCTGCCCTTCTTTGCGCCCAGTTCGGCCAGGATATCGGTGGTCGGCTCAAGTTCAAGCGTCATCGGGCCTTTACGCTTGATCTTTTCATCGGCAGCGGTTCGCACCGTGAAGTCCGCAACCGCGGCAGCCTTGATTACAATGGTTGCCCGATCAAAATGGGCCATCACAGCATCACGCACCTGCTGCGCCGTCTGTACCTGAATGATTTCAGCCGACGCGGGCGGATTGAGCGCCGTGGGGCCAGAAATCAGAATCACTTTTGCGCCGCGCCGTAGCGCGGCTTCAGCCAGCGCATATCCCATCTTTCCGCTGGATCGGTTGCCGATGTAGCGCACCGGATCAATCGGCTCGCGCGTGGGCCCCGCTGTTACCAGCACAGTTTCACCTGCAAGGTCCTGCTCAGCTTTCAAGGCCTTGAGCACGGCCAGCACAATTGTTTCATTCGCGGCTAGCCTGCCGGCTCCAACCATGCCGCATGCCAGGTAGCCGCTGTCCGGCTCAACGACCATCACGCCGCGAGACTTCAACGTTTGAATATTGGCCTGCGTGGCGGCGTTGTCCCACATATTTACGTTCATAGCAGGCGCAATGACCACAGGCGCAGTGGTGGCGAGAAACAATGTCGTTAAAAAATCGTTGGCTTCGCCATGGGCGAATTTGGCGATCACGTCGGCTGTCGCAGGCGCAACCACCAATGCATCAATCGTCTGCGCCACTGCGATGTGTTCCACAGCGGAATCTATGTTAGGGTTCTCAGCGCCCGCGCCAAAGAGGTCAGTGATTACTTTCTCCCCACTCAGCGCGGCAAAGGTCAATGGACGGACAAACTCCTGGGCCGCACGGGTCATCACCACCTGCACGCGGATGCCGCGGTCCTGCAACAGGCGGACCAGCTCAGCCGCCTTATACGCGGCGATTCCTCCCGTAACTCCCAGAGCGACCTTCATAGTGAAAATTGTAGCCTGCTTGTAAATAGAGTCATAGTGGCAGGATTGGGACGCTTTTTCTTATCCCTCGCGAAGCGAGGGAACCCTATAGCGACCATCAATCCAAGGGTAGATTTGACCAGCTCGCTACAAAAACACAAGCGAGGCTACAACCTTCCAGACAAGCCCATCAGCAGCTTAAAAGGTGGCCAAAATGTCCCTGATCTTGTCTTCCATATTGGCTTTCAGGCACTTCTCGGCAGTCGCCAGACATTGCTTTTCCGCTGGGGAAGGCGCTTTTCCCGACCGCCTGATGCGCTCCCCCTGCACGATCGCTTGCAGCTGGTTCGCGGACTGCTCCAGACGATCGTTGATCAGGATGTAGTCGTAGTTAGGATAGTTTTCGATCTCGCGGCGGGCCTCATCCAGGCGGCGACGAATGACGTCTTCTGCCAGAACGTTTTCGCTCAGGCTGCGTTTTCTCAAACGGGATTCCAGCTCTGCGCGGCTCGGCGGCAGGACAAAAATGCTTACCGCATCCGGCATCTTCTTCTTGACCTGGCGCTCGCCCTGCACGTCGATATCCAGCAGCAAGTCATGGCCAAGTTCTTCCGCATGCTGCAGGACCGATCGCGCGGTCCCGTAATATTTGTCGAAAACTTGCGCGTATTCAAGAAACGCATCGCGCGCGATCATCGCTTCAAATTCTTCGCGAGTAATGAAGTGGTACTCGCGGCCATCCTGCTCACTGCCGCGCGGGGGACGCGTAGTGTAAGAGATGGAAAATTCCAGGTTCGGGACGTATTGGCGCAGCTCATTGACCAGCGTGGTTTTGCCGGAACCGGAAGGCGCAGAGATGATGTATCGAATGCTGCTCATTCCAGGTTTTGTACCTGCTCGCGGCATTTCTCAATCTCCGATTTCATCAGCAATCCCAGCTCAGTAATACGCAATCCTTCTCCGGCCACGCCGGAAGTCTTGGAGAGCAGCGTGTTGGCTTCGCGGTTGAGTTCCTGCAAAAGGAAGTCCAGCTTCTTACCGACTTCGCCGCCCTGGTCCAGCAACTTGCGGAAATGGTCGATATGCGTGTTCAGGCGGACCAGCTCTTCCTGGATGTCGCTACGCTCGGCCAGGATGGCGGCTTCCTGCAGCACGCGATCTTCGTCGGCGTTCTCAATCAGCTCCAGCATGCGCGACCGCACTTTTTCCATGTAGGCCTTGGAAACGGCTGCGCGGAGCTTGTCCACTTCGTCTGTCGCCTTCTCCAGTGAATCCAGCCGGCGGCGAAGTTCGTTTTCCATGCCGCGGCCTTCCTGTTCGCGCATAATGTTCAGCTTCTGGATTGCCTGTTCCAGCGCGGCCAGGACAGACGTTTCAAAATTACCGTCCACCGGCGTCATGGCTCCCAGCGCGCCAGGCATGCGGAATATATTGTTCAGGTCAGGCTCGCCCGCGGTGCCGAATTCGCGCGATGCTTTGCGGAAGGCTTCAACGTAGCCGCCCACCAGTTCGCGATTGAACTCATAGCCCGCTCCGCCTCGGCGCTCCACGCCCAGCGTTACATCAATATGCCCGCGCGCCAGCCGTTCTTTCAGCACGCGGCGAATCTTCATTTCCAGTTCATCCATTTCAACCGGCATGCGGAGCTGGGGATCGAGAAAGCGATGATTGACGGACTTCAACGACAGGGTGAATGAAGTTCCTTCGCCTGCCTGAGACTTCACCTGCGCAAATCCGGTCATGGATCGGATGGACATATGTATGTACTTGGACCTTTTAGCTTTTTAGAACCTAGTTTTTAATCTGGGGCTCACGGACGACAATGCCGGGTTCGTCAACCATTTTGGGGTCTAACTCCATAAACTGCAATTCATATAATTTGCGGTAAGTTCCCAGGCGGGTCAGCAGGTCCTCATGTGTGCCGGAGTCGGCAATGCGCCCGCCTTCCAGCACCACAATGCGATCAGCGTGGCGAACGGTGGTTAACCGGTGCGCAATCACAAACACGGTACGGCCGGAGATCAGGTTCTGCAGTGCGCCTTGCACTAGCGCTTCAGACTCCGTGTCCAGAGACGACGTGGCTTCGTCCAGGATCAGAATGGGAGCATTCTTGAGCAGGGCGCGCGCAATGGCGATGCGTTGGCGCTCGCCGCCGGAAAGCCTCAGCCCGCGCTCGCCGATCATGGTGTCATACCCTTCGGGCAGACGCATGATGAAGTCATGTGCCAGAGCAGCTTTGGCGGCTTCAATCACGGCTTCTTCAGTGACGTGCGGCTGGCCATAAGCCACGTTATTGCGCACCGTGTCGTTAAAGAGAATGGTTTCCTGAGTTACCACGCCAATCTGGGCGCGCAGCGAGGCCAGCGTGACGTCTCGAACATCATGCCCATCAATCTTGATGGCCCCTGAAGTTACGTCAAAGAAGCGAGGAATCAGATTGACCAGCGTGGTCTTGCCCGCGCCGCTCGAACCCACGATCGCCACAATCTCTCCGGCGCGCGTTTCCAGATTCACGTTGTGCAGAATCTCGGTTTCCGGGCCATTCTCGCCGCAGTAAGAAAAGCTGACACTCTCAAAACGCACACGCTCGCGGAAGGCAGGCAGCGCAATCGCGTCCGGCCTTTCGCGGATTTCATCCTGCTCGTCGATGAAGCGGAATATCTCCTGCGATGCGCCCAACGCCTGCTGAAAACTGTTGTTAAAAAACGCCATCTTGCGCACAGGATCGTAAAGCCGGAAGACCGCGATAATGAATGCAATGAAAACGCCGGGAGTCATGGCGCCACTATTGATCTGGTTGCGGCCCACCCAAAGTAAGACCACCACGGCC
>DASXIL010000043.1:0-4341 GCA_036497985.1 Candidatus Angelobacter sp.
GCCAACAGTATACGTTTTACAAACTCAGGACAGAACTCTTGTACAGCACGCGAAGCCTCAACAGTACGATAGAATTGAGGTTGTTACCTTGGCTTTGAGAGCTGCGCATGGGCATTCGTTCGATGGTCAAATTTGCCGTGAGAGTTGCCGCATTTGCTGCGATAGTATGCCTCTCACTGCAGGCCGCCTGCACTATTGACGTTCTACGGCCCATATCCTCACAGGCTGAGACGCAGGGCGACGCTGGATGCCATGAATCCGCACCGCCCGCGCAAAACACCCCTGATTCCAGCCACATCTGCTGCAGCGGGGACCATTCTCCTGACGCGCTTCTGAGCTCAACGGTCACGCCTGCGCCGCTGGTGCTGGACGGAGCTTTTTTAAGCCCGACTTCCGCTTTGCTTTCTTTCGCGCCTGCCCCTACTGACTTCCCAGCCCCGTTTTCTCCGCCACAAAGACCGCTCTCGCTTCGTATCTGATTCTTGGTTTCTGCAATGTGCAGCGATGTATCCACTTTAACGTGGGCATCGCCTGTTTAATTTTTTGCAGGACTCAAGAAAATCGGTAAGGATCGATATGAAGCGTCCGTTTTTATCTGTCTTAATTATTTTGTTCATTCTATTTTCGGTCACAGCCTTCGGGCAGAGCTTGCAGAGATCGGAGCACCAGTACAGCGCTAGCCCAACTCCGAAGCCGGATGACACTATGCCCGATATGCCGGGCATGCAGCACGGCTCAATGCACGAGCAGCAGATGACGTTCATCAACGATATCCTTTTTCATGCCACGGCAGGCACATCGGCAGAGCCAATCTCAACCGACGAGCCGATGATCATGCGTGCCCGAGGCAAATGGATGTTTATGTTTCACGGCGTGGCATTTTTAAACGCACTACAGCAAAGCGGCCCACGCGGGTATGACAAAGTCTTTTCCACCAACTGGTTCATGCCCATGGCGCAGCGCCAGATAGGCCGCGGCGAGCTTACATTTCGCACCATGCTCAGCCTGGAGCAGGCAACTGTCACGCAGCGCTTCTATCCGCTTTTTTTCCAGCAAGGCGAAACGGCTTTCGGCAAGCCCATTAATGACGGCCAGCATCCACATGACTTCATCATGGAACTGGCCGCGCTGTACGATTTGCGGCTCGGAGAACACGGCTTGCTATCTTTTTACGCCGCGCCCGTCGGCGATCCCGCGATGGGGCCAAGCGCCTACGCGCATCGCGCTTCGGCTTCAGAGAATCCTGTGGCGACGCTGGGACATCACCTTCAAGATTCCACGCACATCGCCGATGACGTGGTCACTGGCGGCCTTGCTTACAAAAACGCCCGCATTGAGTTCTCAGGCTTTCACGGTCGTGAGCCGGACGAGTTTCGCTGGGACATAGATTCAGGCGCGATTGATTCATGGTCAACTCGTCTCACGGTGCAGCCCGGGCAGAACTGGAGCGTGCAATATTCCATTGCTCATCTTGCCAGTCCGGAGCAATTGCATCCAGAGGATGACGTTCAGCGCATGACCGCCTCAGTGAGCTACAACCGGCCATTCACAAAAGGAAGTTGGGCGTCCACGCTGTTGTGGGGCCGCAATCGCACATTGCAGAGCAGGCAGATCGCGAACGGCTACCTGGCGGAATCAACATTGCAATTTGCGGAGCATAATCGCGTTTGGACAAGAATCGAAAGCGCCGACCGCAGCAGCGAATTGTTGCTGGGCAAGCAGGCGGAGCCGCCCGGGTTCGAGGAGCAGTTCCTGGCCCGCATACAGGCTTACACTGCGGGCTATGATCACGACTTCCCGATGGTCCGCGGTCTCTCGACTGCGTTGGGCGCGCAGGTTACATTCTATGGCAAGCCTGATTTTCTTACGCCCATTTACGGCCAGCATCCGGTGGGAGTTATATTGTTTATGCGGGTGCGCCCCACAGGCAACGCGCACTCCCATTGAGGACCTGATAAATGAAAACATCACGCCGTGATTTTCTGATTGGAACTTCCGTAGTGGCCGGTTCTTCCCTTATAGTGCCGCTTTCAGCGCTGGCTCAACAAAAGGCCCCCAAAAAGGCGCCCAAGAAAAAAGAGGAAGCTGAAGAAGACGTCTCCACCAATGAAGATCTAATGCGTGAGCATGGCGTGCTTAATCGCGTTCTGCTGATTTATGACGAAGCTCTGCGCCGCATCCAGGCCAACGAGAAATTTGACCTGGCGATTTTGACCAACTCAGCCGGCATTATTAAGAGCTTTATTGAGGACTACCACGAGAAGCTGGAAGAAGACCACATCTTTCCCCGCTTTGAGCAGGCCGGTAAGCTGATTGAGCTGACCACAAACCTGCGCGCGCAGCACGCCATGGGTCGGCGCGTGACGGAAAGAATCATGGCTGCGGCGAAGAGCAGTGACACAGAAACGCTGCGCACGTCGCTGGCGGCATTCAACCGCATGTATCGCCCACATGAGGCGCGCGAAGATACAGTGCTCTTCCCGGCGTTGCATAAAGTCGTCAGCAAGCATGAATATGACGCCATGGGTGAGCAGTTTGAGGGCATTGAGCGCAAGACCTTTGGCGGCGACGGCTTTGATATGGCCGTGGACAAGGTGACCGAACTGGAAAAACAATTCGACATTTACGATATTGCCCAATTTACTCCGTCGATCCCGCCCACAAAATGACGGCTGCTCTGCTTTTTGCTGCGGCGACTCTGGGCGGCGCGATAGCCGCGCTCTCCGGCTTTGGCATTGGCAGTGTGCTCACACCGCTCCTGGCACTGAGCGTGGGGACAAAAGAAGCCGTGGTCGCTGTATCGATTCCGCATCTGGTCGCGACAGCCATTCGTTTCTGGAACCTGCGCCACAAGATCGACCGCCATCTGCTCAAGAATTTTGGCATCGCCAGCGCTGCTGGAGGACTGCTGGGAGCCTGGCTGGGATCGCGCTTTAGCAGTCCGATTCTGGCTTACATTCTTGGCGGCCTTCTGGTCTTTGCCGGATTCATGGGGCTCACCGGACTCTCAAAGAAGATGCGCTTCGGCAAGAAAATAGCCTGGCTTGGTGGGGCGCTCTCAGGCTTGCTTGGCGGCCTAGTAGGCAACCAGGGCGGTGTCCGCTCCGCGGCCATGCTGGGTTTCAATCTTGACGCCAAGACTTTTGTCGCTACGGCCACTGCAATCGCTCTGATCGTGGATGGCGCGCGCATGCCAATCTACTTCTTTACCAGTCCGGAAACGGTGCACCGTCTAGCTGCTTCGATCGCTATCATGGTAGTCGGCGTCACCCTTGGAACCCTGGTCGGCGGCCGGGTGCTGGCGCGCATTCCCGAAGCATACTTCCGCAGGCTGGTTTCTCTTCTGATTTTTGCACTCGGCATCGTGATGTTGAGCCATGTGGCCAGGTAATTGGCTAACGCACGCGCTGGCAACAATCCCATAAAACTCGATAGTATTAGATAGCTCGAAACATAGCAGGTAACAAGAAAGGAGTTGTTATGTCTGCAAAATATTTCCTGATCGTTCTTCTTCTCTCATCCATCACAGCCTGGGGGCAGACTCATGAAGCAGCAAAAGCTCCCGCATCCGCAGACTGGAAGGATGTGGACGCCGCAATGGGTCGCGCCGGACAAGACCAACCCGACGGCACACACAAATACGCGCTGCCGCGCAAGGATATGAACGTCACTGTAAATAGCGTGCAGATCAAGGCCGGCCTGGCGCTGGGATCATGGGTGGCGTTTAAGTCGACGACGCCCGGTAATTCCATGGTGATGGGAGATCTTGTCCTTGCCGAAGATGAAGTGGCTCCAGTAATGGCGGAGTTGCAATCCGGTGGGATTGAGATCACCGCGTTGCACAACCATCTGCTTGGTGAGTCGCCGCGCGTGATGTACATGCACATACACGGCATGGGCAATGCAGCCAACCTGGGCAAAGCCATTCATCAGGCAATTTCAAAAACCAAGACGCCTGATGCTGGAGCGGCCGCTGCGCCGACTGATCTCGATATCGACACAAAGCAGATCGACCAGATCCTTGGCCACAGCGGAAAAAACAACGGTGGAATCTATCAAGTCGGTGTGCCGCGGACAGAGCACATTAGCGAAGACGGCATGGCAATCCCGAATTCTATGGGCCTTGCTACCGCGCTCAATTTTCAGCCGACGGGCGGCGGCAAGGCGGCAATCACCGGCGATTTTGTGCTGCTGGCCAAGGAAGTGAATCCCGTAATCAAGGCCCTGCGCGAAAATGGGATTGCCATGACAGCTCTGCACAGCCACATGCTTCAGGAGCAGCCGCGCCTGTTCTTTGTGCATTTCTGGGCCAATGACGATGCGCTAAAGTTGGCGAAAGGG
>DASXIL010000044.1:0-3300 GCA_036497985.1 Candidatus Angelobacter sp.
GGCACATCTTCCAGGAATCCGGCCAGCACCGGCTTGCCGTCTTCTCCGACGGAAGCAGCGACGATCATGCCGTTCGATTCCAGTCCGCGCAGTTTGCGCGGTTGAAGGTTGGCCACGATCACCACTTTGCGGCCGATCAGGTCTTCCGGCTTGTAAGCCAGCGCGATACCGGCTACCAACTGACGGACTTCAGTGCCTATATCAACTTCGAGCCGCAGCAGTTTGTCCGCGCCTTTTACTTTTTCCGCCGCCTTTACCTGGCCGACGCGAAGCTCCACTTTCATGAAATCGTCAATGGAGATTTTTCCATCGGCGATTGTCGGAGCTTGGGCAGGCGGTGTAGCTTTGGCTGCTGGTGCGCCTTCCGTGGGGCCATGCGCGGCTTGTGTGGCCGGTTGTCCCGCACGGGCGCCTTCCCCTGCAGGAGCAGGAGTTGCAGCTGTGCCGTTTGTCGATGAAGTGGTGGAAGCCGCTTGTGCTGCGCGATCCTGTTCCATCTGTTGCATTCTCTCGATTGAAGTTTTGTCGGCGCGCGGGAACACTGGTTCCACTTTGCCGAGTTTGCCGCCCAGCGGAAGCTGTGCCCACTTGAGATCCGCAAGATTGAACTTGCTGATCTCGCCTAGCCCCAGCTGAGCCCAGATCTTAGCCGTGGATTCAGGCAGCACCGGATGCACCAGGGCCGTGACAACACGCAACGCCTCTGCCGCCGTATAAAGAATGGTCGCCAGGCGCGATTTGTTTTCCTCGCCTTCTTTTTCCGCGACGATCCAAGGTTCTTCATCGACCAGATATTTATTGACCGCGCCAATCAGTGACCATGCCGACTCCAATGCGCGCGAAAACTGGTAGTCATCAAACAATTGGCCGAATTCCTGGATCACAGCCTGCGCGTGTTCTTTGATGACGCCATCGGTAGCCTTGCGCGCCACCGTGGGCGAAGGATATGGGACCGAACCGTTAAAGTAACGGTTGATCATGGTTAAAGTACGACTTGAAAGATTGCCCAGGTCGTTAGCCAGATCGGAATTGTAGCGTTGCACCAGCGCGTCAAAGCTGAAAGCGCCGTCCTGCCCAAACACAACTTCACGCAGCAGGAAATAACGCAGCGCGTCATTGCCCATCACGTCAATGACGGTTTCCGCGCGCACAATGTTGCCGCGCGATTTTGACATTTTGCTCTCTTCAAATAGCAGCCATCCGTGCGCGACGACTGATTTTGGCAGCGGCAGTCCGGCAGCCAGCAGGAACGCGGGCCAGTATACGCAGTGAAAGCGAATAATCTCCTTGCCGATCATGTGCACGTCAGCAGGCCAATAGCGCTCAAACTTCTTCTGCTCCGCCGGGTCTTTCGATCCCAATCCCATGGCAGAGCAGTAATTGGTTAATGCGTCCAGCCATACATACATCACGTGCTTGGGATCACCCGGAACGGGAACGCCCCATTTAAACGTGCTGCGGCTGATAGAGAGATCTCGCAAGCCGCTTTTTACGAACGCAATGACTTCGTTGCGCCGCGTATCGGGACGGATAAAACCGGGGTTCTGCTGGTAATGCGCGAGCAGTTGGTCGGCAAAGGCGGAAAGCTTGAAGTAGTAGTTCTCTTCGCTGACGGTCTCCGTGGGCCGTCCGCACTCAGGGCAGGGAGCCCCGGGTCCTACTGAATCGACATACAGCTCATCGAAGACGCAATATTGCCCGGTGTACGTACCCTTATAGATGTGGCCATTTTCCTGTATACGCTTCCATAACTCCTGCGACCCGGCTTTGTGGCGCGGCTCAGTGGTGCGGATGAAGTCGTCATTGGAGATGTTCATCTTCTCAAACAGAGAGCGGAACAGATCAGACACTTCGTCGGCGAACTGTTTGGGCGTTTTGCCTGCGGCCTGGGCGGAGCGCTCAATCTTCTGGCCGTGCTCATCCGTGCCGGTAAGGAAGTAAGTGTCAAAGCCCAGCATGCGCTTGCGGCGCGCAATGGCATCACACACCAGAGTGGTGTATGCATGTCCGATGTGCGGACGGGCGTTTACATAGTAGATGGGCGTAGTAATGTAAAACTTCTGGCTGCCCTTATCCATTGGTATTTTCCAGATAAACTTTGATGGCTTCCTGCATAACAGTTTTCAACGGCACTTTCTTTTCTTTTGCGATCTGGCGGCAATCTTCATATTCGGGAGCATAGTTGCTAATACTGCCGTTGAGGTTGGCCAGTTTCATGCGAATATCGCCCCATTTGGTGCTCACACTGACATGGCGGCGCGTAAGAGCTGCGCGGCTTTCATGCCGCATTCGAACGCCGAGCGTGGTGGTTTCAGCCAAAATAAATTTCGTGAGACGCTGGCTGTCTTCTGTGCGACAGAGCACGGTCAGCAGCATGCCAGGACGGCTCTTCTTCATCTGTACGGGAGTGCCGAATGCGTCCAGCGCGCCGTTTTGCAGCACCTGCTCCATCACGTAGCCAAAGACCTGCGGCGTCATGTCGTCAACATTGGCCTCAAGCACGGTGATCTCTTCCACCGGAAATAGCGATTCATGCTGCGTCGCCATAGTTTCACCCACGGTAAGCCGAAGCACATTGGGAGAGTTCTTAAAGTTCCGACTGCCCGCGCCGTAGCCAATCTTCTCCGCCTTCATCGCCGGGAAGTGAGAGAAGCGCGATGCCAGCACGCTGACGATTGCCGCGCCAGTTGGGGTAACAAGTTCTTTCTGGATTTCGCCGGAATAAATTGGAGCGTTTTTTAGGAGTTCAAGTGTCGCGGGAGCAGGAATGGGAAACGCGCCGTGCGCGCAAACCACCGTTCCGCCTCCGACGTTCAACGGAGAACAGACCCATTCGTCTACTCCAAGAACTTCAGCGCCGACTGAGGCGCAAACAATATCGACAATAGCGTCAATGGCTCCGACCTCATGAAAATGAATCTTCTCGATATCCGTGTTGTGAACTTTGGCTTCTGCCGCGCCCAGCGCCTCAAAAATCTTGATGGCTCGATCTTTTGCCGACTGACTAATGCTTGCGGCTTGAATGATCTGCCGGATTTCTTTTAGCCCGCGACGCGAGTGGTTATGGCCTGATGGATTCTCGTGCTCATGCGAATGGCTGTGCTCGTGCGGGTGCGATTTCGCATCCCCATGTGTGTGTTCGTGGGAGTGCTCATGAGAATCCGCCGCGCCATGGCTATGCGGGTGGTCGTGGGTGTGCACGTGTTCGTGAGAATGGCTATGCTCTGCGGTTTTCGATTTCTCCCAGAACTCTTCCCGCGGCAGCTCTTTTTCGCCGGCGGCGATCACATCGAGTTTGGT
>DASXIL010000045.1:0-5268 GCA_036497985.1 Candidatus Angelobacter sp.
ACACGGAAATTGACCAAGATATTTAAACAGGGAGAGCTCGGAGCAGTTAATGAAGTAGATCTGGAAACTCGCGAAGGCGAGTTTCTGGTTTTCCTGGGACCTTCGGGTTCCGGGAAAACCACGCTCTTGCGGATGATCGCCGGCCTGGAATCGCCCACGGCCGGCGAAATCCTTATTGGCGGCAAAGTGGTGAACGATCTCACGCCGCGTGAGCGCCGCATCGCCATGGTGTTCCAGAGCTATGCGCTCTACCCGCATCTTACCGTTTACAAAAACATTGCCTTCCCTTTGAAAGCGCAAAACGTTCCTAAACACCTGCATAAGGAAAAAGTCGAGTGGGCATCTTCTTTGCTGGGCATCGGCGCGTTGTTGCAGCGCAAGCCGCGCGAACTCTCCGGCGGTGAGCGGCAACGCGTGGCTCTGGCCCGTGCTATCGTGCGCGAGCCTTCGGTCTTCCTGCTGGATGAACCTCTTTCCAATCTCGACGCCAAGCTGCGTCTTTCCGCACGCGAGGAGCTTGAAAGATTTCATCGTCGTGTGTGTACTACAACAATCTATGTTACGCATGACCAGGTGGAAGCAATGGCGATGGGGGACCGCGTTATGGTTTTGAATAAGGGCATAGTGCGGCAGTTGGGAACGCCAAAGGAAGTTTATGACGATCCGGCGGACACGTTTGTGGCGACCTTCCTTGGATCGCCGCCCATGAACCTGATGGAGATGGACGGAATGATTGTCGGCTTTCGGCCTGAGCATTTCCGAGTAACGGAGGATGTAAAGGAGAGCGCCAAAGTTACTTTCAAGTTCCGCGTGGAGAACGTGGAATACCTGGGCGCGGAGTTCATCTTGGCCGGCTTCCTGGAGGGTGGCAAAATCGATGGGAAAAAAGTGATTGCCCGCCTGCTGCTGGGCCACAGTTTTGAGATTGGCATTACATACGATTTTGCTGTGGCGGAACGCCATCTGAAATTTTTTGATCGGACCACGGAGAAGAAAATAGCAGCGAGGGCCCTCACATGGCAGTAGGCTCTGTAACAAAACCTCAGGGCATAAAGATCAAATCTGCCGGCTCGGCAAAAAGCCCGCTCCTGGGCTTTGCCATGTTCACCCCAGCCGTCCTCTATATATTGCTGCTGATTGGAGCGCCGTTCTGCCTCGCGATTTTTTATGCTTTCAGCGATGCGCGCATTGGCGGCGGTGAACTGCATTATGTGGGCTTTGAAAATTTTCGCAGCATCATGCAAAGCCCTAGCTTCAGAAGCGCCCTGAAGAACTCGATTATTTTCACCGTTGCCGCCCAGATCATCGTGATGGTGTGCGCGAACATACTATCGATTGCACTGGAGAAACCATTTCGCGGACGTGGATTGGTTCGCTACCTGATTCTGTTGCCGTGGGTAGCTCCCGTTTCATTAGGAACGATCGGCTGGAAGTGGATCCTGGACTCGATCTATAGCGTGATTACCTGGCTTCTGGTCTGGCTGGGATTCGTGAACAAGTATTCGCCGCCCATGTGGCTGGGACAGGAAGGGCTGGCCATCACCTCGGTTATTTTGGTGCATTGCTGGCGCCTGATTCCGTTCTCCACGGTGATCCTGCTGGCGGGCAGAAGCGCCATACCGAAGGAAATTCCGGAAGCGGCGTCGATTGATGGCGCGGGATTCTGGCGAACGCTGTTTCAGATTAATTTGCCCATAATGACGCCAATCCTGGGCGTAGCGGTGCTGTTTGGCACCATCTTTACTTTCACGGACCTGGCCGTAGTGAACCTTCTAACGAATGGCGGTCCCTATGACTCAACGCAGACTCTGCCCAACCTGGCGTTCAACCAGGGTATTCAGGGCAGCGACCTGGCGGCGGGCGCGGCCATCTCAGTCTTTCTTGTGCCCGTGCTGGTAGTAATTGCGTACTTTATGCTGCGCCTGGCGCATCGCGCGGAGGTGGTGTGATGGCAATCGCGGCGATTACCACGGAAATGAAAAAGCCGGCAGGCATAACAGCTTTGAGCGGGATGCTACTGCTGGCAGCCGTGGCGCTCCTGGCGCAAACCCTGCTGCATCATGTCGGCGGACTCACCGGAGTGTTCAGATTGGTAGCGGTGCTGGGCCTGCTGCTGATCGCTCTGGGCATGTGGAAGCTGTATAACGGCGCCCGCGTTGTGCTCTTTTTCTTTTTAACTGCAGATGTCATCGGCTGCCTGATGGCATTGTTCTTGTATGCGCTGCGTACAGCGCACTACCGGCTGGCTGCGGTCCTGGTTGTGCAGATGTGTGTTTCAGCGGCCTTGATCTTGTATCTGCAGTCGCCTGGCGTAAAGCGCGCCTTCGGAGGGTTGAATCCCTGGCCTTCCACCGTGAAGGCTCTGGTGCTCACGATATTTACTGTCCTGCTGGCATTTCCCTTCTACTGGATGGTGATCGCCACGTTTAAGCAAAACATAGATTTATATGGAATGGAGAATAATCCATTCATCTTCAATCTTCCGCCCACCCTAGACAACCTGCGCCTGCTGTTTACGCAGACGCGGTTTTTGCGCTGGCTGGAGAACACGGCGCTGGTTGGCGGGATCGTGGTGGTGATTACGCTATTGCTGGCGGTCCCAGCAGCCTACGCGCTGGCGCGGCTCACCGGCAAGTTGGGTGAGCGTCTGGGAATTGCGATCTTCCTCACGTACCTGGTGCCGCCGACCTTGCTATTCATTCCGCTCTCCCGGGTCGTGGCAACTTTAGGTCTGCAAGACACTATATGGTCGTTGGTGCTGGTCTATCCCAGTGTGACTGTGCCGTTTTCTATCTGGTTGCTTATGGGCTTTTTTAAGTCGATCCCTCGCGAACTGGAAGACGCGGCAATGGTCGATGGCCTTACGCGGTTCGGTGCGTTCGTAAAAATGGTGGTGCCGATCTCACTTTCTGGAATTCTCACCGTGGTAATTTTTACGTTCACCCTGGTAACGCAGGAATATGTCTATGCCCTGACGTTCATTTCGCCAGAGTCGCAGCAGATGGTGGGCGTTGGCATTCCCATCTTTCTGGTCAGAGGCGATGTTTATTTCTGGGGCTCGTTGATGGCGGCCTGTCTGATCGCCAGCTTGCCAATCGCTTTTCTTTACAATTTGTTCCTTGACCGCTTCATTGCCGGGTTTACTGTGGGGGCCGTTAAAGGGTAATAGAAGCTTACGCATCGGCTCGGCGATTAGAAGCTCCAGGAGGCGCGTGTGCCCACCGTCGTCTTTTGATGGGTCAGGCGTAATATTTTTTGTAAAGACTTACTTTCAGCCGCCCGCCCCAGACCGCACAAAATACTTGACAGATCATCGCTCAGGGCTGAAAGTTATGGCGCACTTTTGCGCCTCATTTCGTCTGCACGTGGCCCGGGGGTCGGGGTGCGATAGGTTCTTCAGTTGGGCCAAAGGAAGTTCTCAATTCAGGAGAAACTGATGCCGACTTGGACACAGATTTACGATCCTTTTGGACACTGGTGGCTTTCAGCGTTGGTGGCCGCGCTGCCGATTGTTGTGCTGTTCACCATGATGGCAGGCTTTCGCGTTAAGCCTCACTGGGCCGCTCTTTCAGGAGCCGCTACGGCGGTCCTGGTTGCCTGCCTGGCCTTTCACATGCCGGTTTCGCTTGCCGCCGGTAGTTTTCTGTACGGTGTTTCTACAGGATTGCTGAACATCGTCTGGATTGTGGTGGCAGCCGTTTATCTGTATGACATTGCCGTCAGCACCGGCGATTTTGAGATCATGAAATCCTCCGTAGCCGGAATTACCGCAGACCGCCGCTTGCAATTGCTTTTGGTGGCCTTCTGCTTTGGCGCGTTCATTGAAGGTTGCGCGGGGTTTGGTTCTCCGGTAGCGATCGCGGGCGCTTTCATGATCGGTCTGGGATTCAAGCCGTTCCATGCCGCGGCGCTGAACCTGATTGCCAATACCGCGCCGGTGGCGTGGGGCGCTATCGGTACGCCGGTCCACATGCTGGCGACAGTAACCGCCATGCCGGAAGCCGACATGAATGCCATGATCGGCCGAATTCTACCCATCACGGCAATCATTGTGCCGTTCTGGCTGGTTCGAGCCATGGTTTCCTGGAAGGAAACCTTTGAGGTTTTACCGGCCATCCTGGTGGTAGGAGTTTCCTTCGCGTCAATGCAGTTTTTCTGGTCGAATTACATGGACAGCAACCTCGTGGATATCACCGCAGGCCTGTTCTCACTGCTGTGCACGGTGTTGTTTCTGCTCTTCTGGAAGCCTAAAAAGATCTGGCGCTTTGAGGATGAGGGAGGCCACATAACCGTTACAGCCGCAGGAAAAGGCGTTCCCAGCGTTTCAGGCGGTTCCGGACCGGAGATTCACTCTTATTCGTTTAGCCAGACGTTTAAAGCATGGCTGCCGTTTCTGATTCTCTCTGTTTTCGTTTTCCTGTGGGGCTATAAGCCGGTAAAGACATGGATGAACGTACACACGACACCGGCTTTTCTAACGGCGGAAGGCAAACCCAAAGGTGGTTGGGACACCCCGATCCACAACAAAATCTCGCGTGACAAGCCTGTTGTGGCCAAGCCAACTCCTGAAGGCGCGAAGTTCCCTTTCATCTGGCTCTCTGCCACCGGCACAGGCTGCTTCCTGGCGGCGATCATCGGCGGGCTGATCCGCGGAGTAAATCCAGTAAAACTGTTAGCGATTTTCGGACATACGTTGTTCCGCATGCGGTGGGCGGTGATAGCCATCTCTGCCATGCTGGGATTGGGATTTGTTACGCGATACTCGGGGAGTGATGCCGTCCTGGGACTGGCATTCACTCATACAGGATGGTTCTATCCATTCTTCGGGACCTTCCTGGGGTGGCTGGGCGTCGCGCTGACGGGCAGTGACACCTCGTCCAACGCGTTATTCGGCAGCTTGCAGAAGATCACGGCACAGCAACTTGGCCTTGATCCTGTCCTGATGACGGCGGCCAATAGCGCCGGCGGCGTCATGGGCAAGATGGTGGATGCGCAGTCAATTTGCGTGGCCACGGCTGCTACCAACCAGGTTGGCAATGAAGGCTTCATCTTCCGCTTTGTGGTTTGGCACTCGATTGCCCTGGGCGCGATTGTGGGCGTGATTGTGATGTTCTATGCCTACGTGGCGCCGCACCTGGTGCCGCACGGAGTGAAACTGCTCTCGCAATAACGGAAAACGCCATAGCTAACAAAAGCACCGCCGGAAAAAGGGCGGTGCTTTTTTTGTATGTGTTTTGCGAAAGCAGTTTCACTCCGTGCGGCACCAGG
>DASXIL010000046.1:0-2606 GCA_036497985.1 Candidatus Angelobacter sp.
CTCGATCAGGCGGTTGCCGACGGTGATGGAGGAGCCGTCGATGATCTTCTAGCGCTCCACGACGCCTACCGCGAAACCGGCCATGTCGTACTATTCGCCGGTGTAAAACCCGGGCATCTCAGCCGTCTCGCCGCCGATCAGCGCGCAGCCGTTGTGCCGGCATGCATCGGCCATGCCTTCCACAATCTTTTCCGCGATCTCAGGATCGAGAGAACCAGTAGCAAGGTAATCCATAAAGAAAAGAGGCGTTGCGCCCTGCACGGCAATATCATTCACGCAATGGTTTACCAGATCGCCGCCCACGGTGTGGTGCAGGTTCATCATGAACGCCACTTTGAGCTTGGTGCCAACGCCATCCACGCTGGAAACCAGCACGGGATCGCGAAACTTTTTCCTATCGATGGCAAACATCCCGCCGAAGCCGCCAATCTCGCTCACGACTCCCGGAGTGAACGTACGATGGGCCAGGTATTTAATGCGCTGCTTGGCGCGGTCGGCGCGGTCAATGTCAACGCCGCTGTCGGCATAGGTGATGGAAGTCTTTTTCAAATCAGAGGTCCGTTTGTATTTATTATTGCGGGTACCAGGGGCGATGGAGTTCTTTATTGTAGCACTGCTTTTTCCGCAAATCCCGAATCCTGCGCGGCGTATGAGGGAGCCCTATTGCCACAGAATTCTTTATGTCGACAAGCTGCAACTTGCATGCCTCGGAAGCAGAATGCCCTTGGGAGGAAAGGGATCCCTCAGCTTCGCTTCTGGATTACAGAAGATGCAAGGTCCTTTCCCACCGAATCCAGCACGCCATTGATGAACTGTACTGACTCCGGAGCGGAAAACTTGCGCGCAATTTCCAGCGCCTCATTGATCACCACCGGCCGAGGCGTATGATGCGGGCCCAGGAACTCCGCCACCCCCGTGCGCAACACATTGCGATCCACGGCAGCCATGCGCTCCATACGCCAGTGCTGCGCGTGCTTCTGGATCAACTCATCAATTTCCTGCTGCCGGTCAACGGCCACCTGAAAAATATCGTCGGCAAAGTTACGGGTTTCTTCGTCCACTTCTCCGCGCTCTGACCAGAAGGTTTTTTTCACGTGCTCCGGGGCCTGCTTGCCCATGTCCCATTGAAAGAGCATCTGCAGACATAGCTCTCGAGATTTACGTCGGGTTCCCATTTAACGGCCCTTGCTCTTCTTCTTTACGGACTTCGCTTTCGTCTTTACGGACTTCGCTTTCGTCTTTGGTCTTTTTTGTGTCTTCCGTTGCAGGTTCACCATTTCAACGGCGGAAATCGCTGCTTCAAAACCTTTGTTCCCGGCCTTCAGTCCTGCGCGATCAAGAGCCTGCTCCAGGTTCTCACAGGTCAGCACGCCATAAGTGTGCGGCACGCCCGTTTCCTGTGCCGATTGGCCAATGCCGCGAGTAACTTCAGTGGAAATATGTTCGTAATGCGTAGTCTCGCCGCGAATCAAACAGCCGAGCGTAACAATGGCGTCATATTTTCCACTTTCAGCCAGCGTGCGCGCCTGCGACGGAATTTCAAACGCTCCCGGCACCCGGACGACTGCGATGTCTTCTTTCATGCAGCCACTGCGATGCAGGGCGTCCAGCGCGCCTTGCAGCAGTCGCTCC
Organism: Candidatus Angelobacter sp.; assembly: GCA_036497985.1. Classification (GTDB taxonomy): domain Bacteria; phylum Acidobacteriota; class Terriglobia; order Terriglobales; family Acidobacteriaceae; genus Angelobacter. Next base: position 1,633 of record DASXIL010000046.1, read on the forward strand.
GTGATGAACGAGTTCCATCGGCTCACCACTACGCCAAAGCGCATGCCGTGCGCATTGAGATCGCCTTCAATCGCGTCTTGAGTTGGGCGATTCTTCTGCCAGAAAAGAACTTTCGATCCCCTGGCTGGTTCAGCCACCAGAAACCGCGAGTCCCACGCCGTTTGCCGGATCTCAGAGGATGCTTTTACGTTTTCCTTTGCCAGCAGATCGCGAATTGAATCCAGGTCCGTGACCTCAACCCAGATATCGGCATGGATGGTTTCAAGGCCTTCAACAAACTCGATCTGCCCCAGCGGCGCCTTGAATGGCGCGCCCTGGCCGCGCGCGGTCTTCCACGGAGTTCCCCGCTCAAAGCCCATAGCGTCAAAGAGCTTGCTGAGGGCCTTGAATTCTTTACTGCCCGCAACATGGCGGATTGTGGTAATTCCCTTGATCATTCGATCCAATCAGTCAATCCTTATTCTATCGGCCCGGGGCCTGAAGGATCATCCGGGGGTTTGTATTCTTTGAGCAGCTCTTTTGCCAGCTCAATATCCTGTTGCGCAACCTGCAGCCGCACGCCGCCAATAATTTCACTGGTCAGTGGATGAACGCGATGCATGTGTTCATCGCACAGGAAACAGTCTACGCCACAGGAGTCCAGCAGGCCCTTGGCGATGTCCGCCTCATGCAGGTTATAGAAAACAGCGGCAGTGGCAAGCTTGTCCGGGTCCCAGTCTGGGTGCATGCTATCTGCCCTGGAAGTTGGCTGCGCGCTTTTCAAGAAAGGCCGTGGTGCCTTCTCGTTTGTCTTCGGTGGCGCAGCACATGCCGAACAGCGTGGCTTCAAGAAAAAGACCTTCAGGCAACGTCATGTTCATGCCCTGGTTCACGGCTTCCATGCAGTACTGGATTGCCAGCGGGGCCATGCCGATAATTTTCTGCGCAATTTCCTCAGCGCGCGGAATGAGGCGGTCAGCCGGAACAACTTCATT
>DASXIL010000047.1:0-5733 GCA_036497985.1 Candidatus Angelobacter sp.
ATCCAACCAGGCGCCGCTTCAGCAAAGCTCAACGGACTTCACGATGCGGCCAAGCGTCACATCCAGCACGCTGGGTGCGGGTGTCCAGACACTCCCCCTGACGATCATTTGTTTCGACCTGTTCACCGGCGCGATCATTAATAATTGCAACGTCATCATCACGCCAAAGCCTGAGGCGTTCTCGGGCGGACACGACCACGACAGCCCTGCCCGGCCCAAGGGAACGTTTCAACCCTCATCGGGTAGTACCGACACCAGCGGGCTTGCGACCACCTATACCTCACCCGAGGTTTCCGGGATTATTGACGTCAATCTTACCGGCACGGCGCCGGACGGGACGCCACTTGCGCCAGCGGTTTTCACTATCGGGGTACAAATCGATGGTCTGGTCGCACTGGGACCGGGGACAAACTATGACTTGGTGGGGGCGACTGCGAACCACGGTAACAATCACAACGCCACGCCTACGATGAACGCGACTCTTGTGAGTCTTGCCGATTCCTATGCTGCCGCCTTTTCCAATCAGCGTGTCGCCTACAACGACATGAGCCTGGTGACCGGCGGCCTGTTTGATATCAGCGGAGCATGGTCAAAGCCGCACACCTCGCATCGTTTCGGCAATGACGCGGATTTCCGTTTCCCTCCGGTGGCCCAGAGACGCCGTGCGCGCCAGATTATCTATGCTTCCGGAATTTCTCTCATCATCGTCGAAGGTGACCATTGGCACCTGCGCCAGTAAACAAGATTCGTGAGGAGATATGAGCATGACACGTACGACTAGCAAGATCCTGTTGTTTGCAGTTTCAATAATGATCCTTGTTTTCGCCCCGCTGGGGAAAGCGCAAGTGCTGGTGCCGCCCACGCCTGCCAATCAGCTTTCGGTTGGAGTGGCCACAAATGTAACCTATGATTCTACTGTCGGGCTGTATACGTACACCTACACGCTGACCAACGCTTCTACCAGCCAGCAGGCCCAATCGTTATTCGCGCTCCAGCTAAACAGCGCCGTGACCAGCTCATCTTCGCCTGCCGGTTGGACCTCCATGCTGCATGACGACCAGCCATTGCTGAGCTGGGCCGCGACCGATGTCGGCACCTTGCCACCGGATTTTGTTGACACCGGAAATATTCCCCCCAGTCCATTTGTAATTGCGCCGGGCGCCACGCTCTCCGGTTTTCAACTGGTCAGTGCGGACCCGCCGGGCGATGCAACCTTCTTTGCCCAGGGAGATACAGAGCTGGCCCAGGTAGCGGTCGACGTTGGTGACCTACCGCAAGAAGGGCAGGAGGTGCCTCCTTTGACCAGCGATAGTATCAGCGGCGTCACTGTAGGTCCGGTTCCGCTGGTTCCAACGCAGGTTTTCCTGGGAGGGCGCCGACCCGGTGTCGATGGCTTTCCGGTATTCCTGAATCTTGCTACCGGTGACGTTAAGACCGCCCCGGTGGGAATTGTCACTCAGTTCGGAATCGACGGTGAGACCGTTGACCCGTCAACGTTTAGCGCTACGCTTAACGGTACCAACGTGACATCGTTCTTTGCTCCGGGAAGCGCCTCGGGACAAATGGTGGCAATTTTCGAGATCGGGACATCGCCTCTTGTCGTGGGAAAGAACGTATTAATCACCAGCGTCACCGGAATCGTTCCGGGAACCACGCGAACCGCATCTGATGTCGATCGCGTAACTTTTACAGCCCAATAGTATTCTGGTTCTTCTAGCTGATCACAATGCAAGTGCAAAGGGTTCGTCCCCGGGACGGAACCCTTTGCATTTAGTGTAGAACGGGCCTACGCCATGGTTGTGAAGGACATAGTTCCCGTTGAGTCAATATGCACCGGCATTCCATGCGCCGGTTGTCGGGCGCTGTGTTCCGCTTTTGGTCTTGGCCAGCGGCGCAAGCATACCGGTGGCGATGCTGGTTAAATTTGTGCCCAGACCTATGCCCTTCGAGCCAGTCAACAAGTGTCCTGTACTGTCGGCATTGATCTGCGATCCCGGAACCAGCAGGGAGTTTGCGTCACATGTGCATTCACTCTGCCAGGTGGCCAGGCTTGTGGTGGGGGGATTGCTTTGATAATGGAAAGTGTTGAGGTCCCCGAAATCCGCCTTCAGATCGTCATAGAGCTCATGGTTAATGCCCGTAGTGGACAGTGAACCACCTTCTACAACGCTTATGTCCGCCTGCCCGCCAATCAAGACATTGTTCTCCGCGGTAAAATTGTTCTGGTCTCGAGCAAACAAAGCCGCCCCGCCTCCCTGAAAATGCTGGCCGTCAGTAATGAAGTTATTATAGGCAGCATTATTGGTTGCAATCGGTAGCGTCGAGGTGGTACCAGGCCCTTGTAGCTCCACCCCTTGGATGCTGAGATTGCTGGGAACCAAAATCACGTTGTTAAACAATACGACGTTTTGTATTGAATCCTGCAAGAAGATGTGCGCCGTGGTGCAACAAGCGCCGGAGTTGCCGTCAAACTGGTTGTTGTAGAGAACGCTGTTTTCGACAATCGAACCAGTTTGTCCCCACAAATGCACGCCGTCGTGATGATAGGCGTCCGTGCTGGTGTCCCAGGCGCCGTAGTCATGAAAGTGATTGTCGTGAATGCTCAAGCCTGTAAGCGTTCCTGATGCGCCGCAAGCAATTCCATGGTCAACATTGTAGATATTCGAGTTTTCCACGATGGAGTTGCTGCCTAATCCCGCAATGGCCCATCCCGCATCATGGCAGGTCATATTGTTAATCGTGAGATTGCTTGCACCATTTGCCAGCACACAATTCACAGACGTTTGGTCAATTGCCGTGTCGCTCACCGAATTATGGACATACAGATTGGCAATAGTCAGGTTTTGCACGGTGCAATGGGTGCAGTTGTCAGCGTATACAGCTCGAGATTGCTGTTGAAATACGAATGTCGGACTCGTGCCATTAGCTGTATTTTCTATGAGACCATTGGTTCCACCATCAATGGTTATAAAACTCTTTCCATTCTCATTGATGGTGCCAAAAGCGGACCAGTACGGTGCAGTCAGAACGGCTCCACTCTCGAATTTGATCGTGATTGGACTCCCGCTAGCGCCGTCGCCTTGTACCGTAAGAAGCTGCTCGCCTGCTGTGCCGGTAAACGTTCCACACAAATGCACGGTTGTAGCCGGAGCAATAGGCTTCCCTGTACCCCAATTAGAGGAATTATTGAAGAACGCTACGTTTAAAGGACTGCTGCACGATGTACCCGTGCCCGTTCCAGTCTGTGTAATGTAAATGTCATTTGCTTTGGCTGACAGGGCCAAAAACAATATCCCACAAAAGCAAATAGTCTTTACCATAGTCTTACCTTTCTTTTTTGCTCAGATGTTCTGGTCACTATTGCTGATGCCCCCTTGGCGTGGGGAATTCCAGATGCTCTGCCTTCCTTCAGCTTTACGGAAAACGAGCTCGGGAACAAGGAGCTTGGTTTACAAGAAAACTATCTTGGCAAAGCACTGAAAACTCAATTTGAATGGTTTCGATCCAGGATGGCGGCTAGACAGAAGTCATCGATAAATGGTTTCGAGGGAACTTGGCCCGGATGGTATTGGGATGTCGGCTTCTGGGGTCGTATCAGACGCGCACTTGCAGGATTGCATACCAGTTACGGTTATCCGAAAGCGAGTCCGACGAACATGGCAGAGCAACAATGATTCTTGCTATGTAAACCGAGATTCTTGCTATGTAAACCGAGCCCTTGCGTTTCCCGCAAAACGCAACGATGCCGCAGGATAAGGATGTGGCCCTTAAGCAGAACCTCAGAATTACCAGTCTTCCAGTCCCTCTCCAGTGGGAAACCCATGTTCCCTGTGTGAAAACATTTTCCTCTTTTCGCCGTTCTGGCCGCTTCCACAGATAGCACTGGCCCCATGAACCGCCTGCAGCATTCCATACTAATTCAATTGTTTTCAGTTAGATATAAAACATTCACCGCAATCCAGGCCCCCGTCCTTCGGGCCATGGCCTTCCGGCAGCTTTGGCTCTGAACATGCACATATTAGGTCAGGATTAAGAAATCAAAAAGTTGCGTTCGGCAGACGGAGCAAGAATGAAACACACTGTAGAGCATAATTTCGACGTTCCCCCCGAGTCGGTCATTTTCGGCGTTTCGGATGCCATGAAAAAGGTCCAGCGTGACTTGGCGTCAATTGCTTCCGCCGACGTGCCCGTGCTCATACAAGGACCCAGCGGCACCGGCAAGGAAATCATTGCCAAGCTAATTCACCGCGGATCCCCGGTGGCCAATGGGCCGTATGTAAAGGTGAACTGCCCCGCCATTCCGGACGCGCTGCTTGAAAGCGAGCTTTTTGGCTATGAAAAAGGCGCTTTTACCGGAGCGGTTACCGCCAAATCCGGCCTGATTGCGCTGGCCGATGGCGGCACGCTCTTTCTCGATGAAATTGGCGAACTAAGCCTGGGTCTTCAATCCAAGCTCTTGCAGGTTTTGCAGGACGGAAAATTCAGCCGCATCGGCGCGGAAGAAGATACGCGGTCTGAAGCGCGGGTCATCTGTGCTACCAATCGTGACCTGAAGCACGAAATTGCCGCCGGAACTTTCCGTGAAGATCTTTTTTATCGCGTCAATGTAGTGAATATCACGCTGCCTTCGCTGCGTGAGAGAAGCGCGGACATTCCTGAGCTGGTCGACTATTTCCTTGCTCATTTCAACATGATGTATAACCGCCGCGCGGCTATGCTGTCAGCTTCGCTCATGCGTTTGTTGCAGGCCTATCACTGGCCGGGAAACATTCGCCAGCTTGAAAACCTGATCAAGCGCTATGTGATTCTGGGGACTGAAGCCTGCATCAGTACTGATCTGGCCGAGCCGGCGCCCAACAACTTCGACTTTGAAATTCCCATGGAAGGCCCGGTGCCTCTCAAGAAGATCACCAGCCAGGCCGTGCATCGCCTTGAAAAAGAAATCATTCTCAAGGTCCTGCAGGCCCATCACTGGAACCGTCGCCGCGCTGCTGAATCTCTCAAGATCAGCTATCGCGCGCTCCTCTATAAGATTCGCGATGCCGGCCTGTCGCCCAATCGCACTGCCAACGTAAAAAGCATGCCCGCGGAAAGCAGTGCTCCCGTCTCGCATAGTGATCTGGAGCCTGAAGCTGCCGCGCAAAGCATGGAGAACGTACTGCCGATTGCCAAGGTGAGCAATGCTTAAAATCGGCGGACAAAGAGTTCCCACCAAGACGCTGGTGCTGCTTACGAGCGAAAGCCTGCTGATCGTCTTAGGCCTTGCCCTCGCCACGGCCATGCGTTTTGCCTCGTCTCGATGGGAATACGCCGGCGGCAATCCTGTTGTTCGTTTCCTCATCGTCGTTCTGATGTGCGTGTTTGCTCTGTATTACAACGATCTTTATGACGTTGAAGTCATGAAGTCGCGCGCGCGTTTGTTGATCGGCCTCTTGCAGGCCCTCGGCGTGGCCTGCATCGGTCTGGCGATGATTTATTACATCGCTCCCGGCGTTAGCCTGGGCCGGGGCATCGCGGCATTTGCTATTCCCACCATCATGACGTTGATTTTCGGGTGGCGCGTGCTGCTGGATTCCAAGGGTTTCTTCTTTCTCCGCAGTCCGGAGCGCGTACTGATTGTCGGCACGGGTTCTACCGGCATTGCTCTCACGCGTGAAATATGTTCGCGCCCTGATCTCAACCTCAAAGTTCTGGGCTTTCTGGATGAAAAGGGAGAAAACATCGGCATGTCGC
>DASXIL010000048.1:0-12331 GCA_036497985.1 Candidatus Angelobacter sp.
AGGGTGAAGCGGATGTTTTCAAATTAGACGCCCGTTGGAACGATAAGTAAGCCAGCGGATTGAGGCAAGCAGATGCCGCAACGCTAAAATAACATTGCTGCACTGCGGCTTTGAAATGTATAGCTTTGACATGTATAACAAGGGCAATCTTTATTTGCACGCCCAGGACAATTAAAAATGTCAAAACACCAGGAACTGCTGCAAGCATTCCAGCTATTTGCTGATACCGCGCCGAACACAACGGCGCTCATGACGCACATATCACAGCGCCTGCATAGTGAATTGGCCCGCTACAATTGGGTCGGATTTTACCTGGTGGACAAGGCCGATCCCGGGATGCTGGTGGTGGGCCCTTATGTGGGCAGCTTCAGCCCCAACACGCATATCCCCATCAATAAAGGGTTGTGCGGCGCCGCGGCCACCACGAAGAAGACCGTGGTGGTGAACGATGTAGCGAGCGATCCGAGATATCTTGCCGGATCGGAAATTGTGAAGGCGAACCTGATTGTCCCCATTCTGGCGAAAAATGAGGTGCTGGCTGAGCTGGATATTGAAAGCTATTTCGCCAATACGTTTACCAAAGTGGAGCAGACCTTCGCAGAAGACGTGGCGCAGCTGGTAGGGAAGTATATGGAGAAGAAACGCTAGACAGAAGTCCATGTCCTCTTGGTGGCGTGGCTGTTGCATTCGTACCCGCAAAGTAACCCACAATGACATTGTTTGCCGCGGCTGCTGACTATATAAAAGCAGCAGGGCTGTGCATGATTGCGTGCGGCCCGTGCAAGAGAATGCCGAAACATAAAGAACTGCTTAAAGACTTTGGGTATGTGGCGCAGTCCGCGCGCACGCTGGAGGCGCTGATGGACCAGATTGTCCAGCGGCTGCATGACACCATGACGCGCTATAACTGGGTGGGATTTTACCTGGTGGACAACGCGCGTCCTGGCAGCCTGAATCTGGGGCCGCACGTGGGCAGCTTTGACCCGCATGAAAGCGTTTCCCTGGATAAAGGCCTGTGCGGCGATGCCGCTGCCACCCAAAAAACCGTAGTCGTAAACAATGCGGCCTCCGATCCACGCTATAAATCTTCTTCGGCCCTGGTGAAATCGGAGATGGTGGTTCCGATCTTTACCCGAGGCGCGCTTTACGGAGTGATTGACATCAACAGCTATTTTGCCGATACCTTTACTTATGACGAGCAGCAGTTTGTGGAAGGCTGCGCTGAGCTGGTAAGCGGTTATCTGGAGAAGCCGCGCTGAACCGCACCTAAGTTCAGCCAAATCAGGCAAGCGGGCTGCTATGATGTCGGGGTTTATGAAACCCCCTCGACTCTTTCTGCTGATTCTGTTCTTTGCAACTACCTCCATCGCGCAAACCCCCGGCTTCTCTTTGGAACAGGTGATGGGTTCGCCGTTCCCCACGGCGCTGACTGCGGCGGCAAAAGCCAATCGGATTGCCTGGGTATTTGACAGCCGGGGCGAGCGCAACGTCTGGGTGGCGGACGCGCCGGACTTTGCCGGGCGGCAGGTCACACACTATGAGGGTGACGATGGCCAGGACATTTTTGCCGTCAAGCTTACGCCCGACGGCAAAACGGTTGTCTATGCGCGCGGGTCTGAGGTGAGCAGTGAAGGTCATGTTGCCAATCCCGCGACCGAGACGAAAGAGCCCAAGCAGCAGGTATGGGCTGCCGACGTGGAAACCGGCAAGCCGCGTCCGCTGGGCGATATGGGCTGCGGAGAAGAAGATTGCGAGGACATCCAGCTTTCGCCTGACGGGCTGACAGCGGTTTGGGTGGGGCCTAAGAACCATCTCTGGATTTCTGGCGTGGCTGCCGACAAGCCTGCACACCAGCTTACGGAACTGCGCGGCGACGAAAGCGAGCCGCAATGGTCGCCTGACGGAAAGAGCCTCGCGTTCAGGACTGGCCGCAGGGATCACGCGTTCATCGCGATTTTTGATCTGGCCGAGCAGCGCGTGCGCTACGTTGCGCCCAGTGTCGATCGTGATATGGCTCCGCGCTGGTCGCCTGATGGCAGGCAGTTGATCTTTATCCGCGTGCCCGGCACCGAAAATCATTTGCCGCTCATTCCACGTCGCGCGCAGCCGTGGGCCATCTGGCTGGCCGATGCAGCAACCGCAGAAGCGCATGAGCTGTGGCATAGCGGCAAGGAGATGAATGATTCACTGCCGCCGTTTGCCAGTGAGTCATTGAAGTTTGCCGAAGGCGGCAAGATTGTTTTTTGCTCCGAGCAGGACGGATGGAACCATCTATATTTTGTCCGTGTTCAAGGCGGCAAGGCGACTGAACTCACGCCTGGAGAATTCGATGTAGAAGATGTTGAGCTTACAGCAGATAAAAAAAGCATTCTCTATACGTCCAATGGAAACGATGTGGAGCGGCGTCATATTTGGTTAGCATATCCACAAGGTTTTGATAGTACCGACAAAACGATTCTTTTGATTCGCCCCCTTACTTCGGGCAAAACGATCGAGTGGCACCCGATCATGCTTGCCGATGGCAAGACAATCGTTTGTTTCGGCTCGTCCGCAACTTCTCCGGCCATGCCGTATCGGCTCACTGATAAAGGCCGAGAGATGATCGCGGCCAGCGCTCTGCCGAAGGATTTCCCGTCAGACCAGCTGGTTGAGCCGCAGACCGTAACGTTCAAAAGCGACGACGGGATGGAAATCCACGGACAGCTTTTTGTTCCGCGCAATCATGCGGCGCAAACTCGGGCGCTGATCTTTGTTCACGGCGGCCCGCCGCGACAGATGATGCCCGGCTTCCATTACATGTACTACTACCATAACGCGTACGCGGAAAATCAGTATCTGGCCAGCCGCGGCTACGTGGTGCTCTCAGTCAATTACCGCCTGGGCGTGATGTACGGACGCGCCTTCCGTGAGGCGGCCAACGCGGGCTGGCGCGGATCGGCGGAGTACAAAGACGTGGTTGCGGGCGCGCGCTATCTGCAAAGCCTGCCGTATGTTGACCGCAAGCGCATCGGCATTTGGGGAGGCTCTTACGGCGGCCTGCTTACTGCGTTGGCCCTGGCGCGCAACTCAGATATCTTTGCCGCCGGCGTGGACTTCCACGGCGTGCATGACTGGTCAGCGTTTTTGGGCGGACGCGGTAGCGATGCGCCGGATGCCAAAGAAGCCGCCAAGCTGGCTTTTGATTCGTCGCCGGTAGCGTCCGTGGCAACGTGGAAGTCTCCTGTGCTCTTTATGCACGGCGACGACGACCGCAACGTGCCTTTCTCCCAGACTACCGATCTGATTCAGCGTTTGCGCGGACAGAACGTTGAGATCGAGCAAACTATTTTTCCCGACGAGATCCACGACTTCCTGCTGTGGCGCACATGGGTGAAGGGATACAAGGCCACAGCAGAGTTTTTTGATAGGAAACTAAAGGACGAGGGGCAGGGAAGGTGAAACGCCGGAATCCGGAGTTGAACCGAAAGTTGGTTTCGCTCTTGTCAATCGTCGTTTGATCGCGCTCCGCTGCGTTGCGTCCCAGCAAGCCAAAGCCGGGCGTTACTACCAACCGTCCCGCTGAAGCGGGACTGTAGTTCGATCACCCGTTGCTCTTTAGCGATCCCCAAAGTGGTAAATCGACTCCCGATTCAAGAGCCCTCCGCAAACAGGTTTTTCACCGGCACTCGGGAGGAGTATCCTTGATTTGCCCGGTGATAAGGATGAGGGAAATTTACTGTTCAAGGAGTCAATTTATGTCGAACCGAGTACTGAATCGTCGTGGCGCTCGCGAGCTGACGGCTGAAGAAATGGACCAGATTGCCGGCGGTCTGCCTTTGCATACCTTGTGTGGTGTTCCGCCGCATTTTTTTAGAGACGATGACTCCATTTCTTAGTCCCCAAGTATGACAATAGCCGGGTGGCGCGCCGATGTGCCACCCGATTTCACCATCAGGCCCCAATCCATTTTCAATTTGTTGTTGGATATTCACACGGTTGGCATAACCGTTGCGCTGGGAGACTGGCATTCGAAATCTCCTATCGAGCTGTGTCCCTCTCAATTTTTTTGTACGCTTCGCTAACGTTGTGCGCAGGCATTCGGCAGATCTAGGAAGTCCCGCAGGGACGTGACAGCCTGTAGCCGGGCACGGCAGGTAACCATCTACTTCGGACATGGATCGCCACAATTGCAGTTGTTTGCGGCCGTTGATCGGCACCACGCCGCATTCCTTCGCATCCAAAGCACGCTGCCACCACTCATTTTCCTTCTTCCACGGAGTTGTCTTCGTTGTGTCCTGAAACCTTCTCCGGCAGCTGCACGCAAAGGAACTTTGGGATTGAACCGTTGTTAGTGTCTAAGAGACGTGAGATCGAAAAGGACTTTGTGCCGTGTTACTTTCTGGTTTCTTCCTTTGCGTCCTCTGCGTTCTTTGCGGTGAAAAGATGTTTGGACTGGAACGCTGAGTGCTGACAGCTGAATGCTACTTCTGGGAGCTGACGGCCGATTGCTGGCTGTTTTGGGTCTTTTCCGCAATGCAGCACTCGCCTGCGGGGATCGGGCTGCCGTGAGGGCATGTGCGTGGATGTCCCAGAAACGTGCAGATACGCTCCGTGGCTTCTGGCGAGAGGATGTGCTCAAACTTGCAGGCTTCTTCCGCGACCTCTTTTTCATCGTGTACGTGAAAGGTTTGGATAAAGAGGCGCTCGGCCAGGCGATGGCGGCGAATGACATCTTCAGCGCGCTTGCGGCCTTTTTCCGTAAAGATGATCATGTGGTCGCCGTGGCCAGTGTGCTCAATGGTGGGACGGAACGCCACATGGCAGCGATTGAGCACCTGCTTGTGCGTGTGCGGTTCCAGCGCGTGCTCGGTGAGGTCGACCAGGCCGAGGCTCTTCATGCGCTCAAGCGCCAGCCGCATGGGCAGCGCACCTTCAACCTCAACACGGCCTAACTCAGCAGGTTCGCCGTTTTCCGCCAGGACCCAAAGCTCTTCCAGAACTTCATCGAACTGCTCTTCATCTGCGAGCGCAAAAATTTCTTGCGCCGCGATCTTGCCGTGATGCAATTCCAGACGGCGGTCGGCGAGGCGAGCGACAACAGGATCATGCGTTACCATGATGATGGTGCGTCCCTGGGCGTGCATTTCACGCAATTTGCGGAGCACGATTTCTTCATTCACTGCGTCAAGGTTGCCGGTGGGCTCGTCCGCCAGGATGATGTGAGGATCGTTGATCAAAGCGCGAGCAATACAGACGCGCTGCTGCTCGCCGCCGGAAAGCTGTGAAGGCAGATGGTCGGCGCGGTCCATGAGACCGACCTGATCGAGCGCGGCCAGAGCTTCTGCTTTATCCGTCATGCTGTGGAAGTACTGCGCCAGCATGATGTTCTCAAGTGCCGTGAGATACGGGATCAGGTGAAATTGCTGGAAGATGAAGCCGATCTTCTCCGCGCGGAAGCGGTTCAGCTCCGCCGGAGTCATCTTGGAAATGTTAGTGCCGTGGATCCAGATTTCGCCGGTGGTGGGCCGATCAAGGCAGCCCATCAGGTTGACTAGAGTGGACTTGCCGGAGCCGGAAGGACCCATCACGGCCAGCCATTCGCCAGCGGCGACCGAGAGAGAGACGTCATCGAGAGCGCGCACTTCGACGTTGCTCTTGTAAACCCGAGACACGTTCTTGAGTTCGATCGGCATTATTCTCCTCGCAGGATCCCTGCGGGCTGTATCTGCTGCAACAATCTTAACGGAGCCGTGGATGCGATCAACGCCAGCGCTATGCTTCCCAGCAATACCGGAAACAGGAGCATCGGTTGCGGCAGGATGGCGGCATCAAAGTTTGCTTTGCCGATCCAAAACGCGATGCCGCAGCCCAGAATGTATCCGGCGGTAGAGCCTGTGAGCGCCAGCAGAGCGGCTTCAGAGGCGAACAGGAAGTTGACTGTTCGATTGGAGGCTCCAAGGGCTTTCATGACGGCAAAATCTTTGCGGCGCTCAAGCACGGAGCCGGTAAAGGTAGCCACCATGCAGAGCATGATCAGAATCACCACGACGGCAGAGGACGCGAGCACGACAGAGCGGGTCTTGCCAACTACGGCGGTCTGGGCCTGAGTAATCTGGCGGACAGGCTTTACTTCAGTATTAGGCAGTGCAGCGCTTAGTCGGGCAATGGCAGCTTGAATTTCAACGGGGCGGCCTTCCACGCGGACCAGAACGGAAGTAGGTTGCACGCCGGTCCATTGTTCGAAATCTTGCAATGGCAGGTAGATACGGCTATCGTCGTCCGACCCGGAGTTGAAAACAAACCCTGGCTCGATCCCATAAGTACGACCAGCATAGGAAACCCAAAAGGCTCCGGCATTTGGACTGAAGACCTCCGCGGCTCTCGATCCGAGCAACACCTCGGTCGTCCCCTCGTAACCGCCCGTACGCATGGACCACGATGAATTCATTTCGCGAAACGCTTTAATGTCCGTGCCGCCAACGACCACCGGCTTCTTGTTGTAACCACTTGCGACAACATACGCTACGGGCACAATCTGGTTCTGTCCGCCCACTGCTGCCCTCATTGTTGCCAGGTTCGCGGAGTCGAGTGCTGTAGCGGAAGTGACGATCACATTGGCCCCGAAGCCGCGGAACTCCCGGCTGAGCTTGCCTTCAAGGTCGGAATAGATGGTGAGGGCCGCCGTGGCGATGGTAGCGACTACGGCAACAGAAACCAGCGCGGTGAATGCCCGGTCCTTGCGCACCCATGCAGCTTTGAAGAGCAGACGGAGAAGAAGCTGGGTGCGGGTCATGCGTCGCCTCGGAGGACGACGGCGGGATCAAACTGCATGGCCTTGCGCACGGCCCCGGCGCTGCCGACAAACGTAACCAGCACGGCGGCAAAGAGCACCACGGCCAGCACGACGGGATGAACGACGATGGTGGAGCCGAATATGCTTTGTCCAATGCGATGAGCCAGAACCGCGCCGGCCAGAAAGCCAATCGAGCCGCCGCTCAGTGCCAGCAATCCCGCTTCAGTGAGAAACAGGGAAGCCACCGTGGAATTGCCCGCGCCGAGCGATTTCATCAATCCAACTTCCTGCCGGCGCTCAAGAATGGTTGCAGCCATAGCGGCCGAGACCGCCAGCGCAGCGGCCAGCAATGCGGCCACGCTAAGCAGCAGCATGAGTCCGGTAACGTGCGAGAGCACCTTCCCCTGATTCTGTTCCACGGGACGGATTTGCTCTACGCGTGCGTTGGGCAGCACTTCACGAAGCTGGTAAGCGATGGAGTTGGCGTAAGGCGAGCAGTACCAGCGGTCACGCACTGCGGGGGACATCTTGTCAGGGTCTTTGCGGGCGAAGGCGTCTTCCGGCTTGGTAAGGGCGCTGACGGTCACTCGGCGCACCGCGTTGGGCTGGTGAAGAATGATTTGCGCGATGTGCAATGGAGCAACAATGGCCTGGTCTTCATCGCCGCCGGAATTCAGGATTCCGCTGATGCGCAGCTTGCGTCCGCTGATTTCAATCTGATCGCCGATATTCAACCCGGCTTGTTGCGCCAGTTTGCTTCCGGCCAAAACGTCCGGCGGAAGCTGCTCAGGAAAGTCGCCATAGTCTTGCGGCCATTTGCCCTCCACCTTCCACCAGGGATTCACGCTGCGAACGCCTGTAGTGAATTGCTCTTTGCCGTATTGCAGCGGTTGGGCGAAATAGGTCCCGATCAACTCGGCATTAATCTGGCCGCTGCGCGTCTGGATTTTTTGTGGAGCGTTAAGAAACGGCGCATAGCCTTTGATGTTATGCCCCCAGAAGATGCCCTTGATCTTGATGAGGTCCTGCTCGTTGATGAAAGCGCCTTCGCTGGCTGGCTTGAGGTTGACGCCGCCAATGTTTACGTCGAGCGTGTCTTCAATGGGGGTTACGACGATGTTGGCGCCGAGGCTGCGCAGCTCCTGATTAATCTTGTCGCCGATATCGTTCCCGACGGCGATCATGGCCGTGGCGATACTCATCCCCAGGGCAATGGCCAGCAGCGCCACGCTCTTGCGCCGTTTTTGCCTCCGGAATGATTCGAACAACAATCGCAGGAACATTACTTTGAGAATTGTCCAGTCTGCTGCGCCAGGTCAGTGATGGATATCACAACGGAATCGCCATTCTGAACCGATTGCAGCGGAATGGGATTGCAGCCGCCTGATTGTCCGACGCTCTGCGGGTTAATAGGCGCAGCGCAGTTCTTGCAGATGAGTCCGGTTGCGCCCTTGTAAAAGCCGATGCCGCCGCAGATCTGGCAGGCGTCAAAGACAGAAGCAATTTTGTTGTCGGGCTTGCGGTACAGCAGAAAGCGTACGCGCGTGCCGTTTACGTTGGCAGCGTAGCGCTGCAATTCTCCCTGTGGCAGGTCTTTCGTGGAAATCACGGTTTTGCCGTTGATGAAAGTCAATTCAGTGGCTTGCGAAAGCGGAGGCGGGCCTTCCGCATAAATGACCTCAGCGGTGATGGTCGTAATAAAGACAAACGCGGTCACGCAGACCAGCACGGCCCAAAGACGTTCGCGGCGGGCCGTCCACTGGAGCTTACGTTCTTCTGCTTTAGTGGCGGCCTGGGTAACGATTGCGGCTTCCGGCTTGCGCCGGCGATACTCCAGCAGCACCATCATCAGGACCAGCGCCAGCATGGTGACAGGGAAGAAGTAATCATTGCGCGCAATGGGACCAATGAGCGCCATCTCACGCTTGCTGGACCAAATAACACCGGATTCGGAGAGTTCATGCAGGCCGGAGATCATGAGCTGGGCCGCGACAAAGAACAGAATCACAGTGGTGACTTTGAAGAACTTGCGCAGGTCGATGCGCACGCTGCCTTTGACGAACATCACGCCAAAAACGACGGCCAGGGCGACGCCGAGGAGCGTCCCCAGAAAGCTCATGAGCTCGGTGGAATTCAAGGAAACGCCGGCGAGAATGGCCACGGTCTCAATGCCTTCGCGGAAGACCATCAGGAAGACGAAAGCGAACAGTCCCCACCTGGAACCGTCACCGGCCAGGGAACCGACTTTGTTTTCAATTTCGCCCTTAAGTTTGCGCGCGGTGCGCATCATGAAAATGACCATGCTGACGACAAAAACGGCCGCCACCAGCATGACCCATCCCTCAACTTTATCCTGATTGATGGGGGCGTAAGAGAGGGCAACGGCACCGGCAATGCTGCCGACTAGGGCGACGACGAGAGCATAATAAACGGTGCGGCGCAGGTCAGGGCGACCTATCTTGGACAGGTAAACCAGCGTGATGCCCACGATTAATGCGGCTTCAACGCCTTCACGCAATGTGACCACCAGGGCGGAGAACATAGGATTAAGGAGTCGATTATGAAAATGAAATTCAATTTCATTTTCAATTAGAAATTGCACCGAGTGGGTAGGTGGGCAGTCAACAAATTGAAAAAGCACAATCGCAATACAATGCCAAAATGGGAAAGCGGGGCGACCACGGGAGGACCTTCGATTCGGCCATCCGTCGACTACTATAAGTAATAGCCAAGGCCAGAAAAGATTTTCTTGAAGAAACCGCCCTGCATCTGGTCGACTTCAAGCCAATGATCCTCATAGGCGTCTCCTTCCAGGATGATCTCTAACTGACCGTCGCCGTCCACGTCGGCTATGCCCATGGGAAACCACGTAGTGACGGTAGGCGCGTCAGCTTTTGTTTTTTGGAACTGTACTTCTCGCAGCTTCTGGACACGGCCACCCGGATCAACCACAACAATGACCTGGCAGAGCGATAGATCACTGCTGTTTGCCTGGCCGTAGTCCGCCGCAGCAAGGAGCCATTTTGCGGAAGAAGGCTGCCAGACGGTAAAGTAGACGTCCTTTTCCGCTCTCGCCGGCAAGCCGAGCCGTCGCATTTCCTTCAGTAGAAGGCTTCGAATTGCCGGCGGCGGTTCACTGTGCTGCCGGCATTTCGGCCTTCCATCTGTTGCGTTCCACTCACAATCGAAGGCTGCAATTACCTTGACGCCAGTTACCAACTGCTTTGCAGCACGAGTGTCACAGCCGTTCTGGGGGCCATTCCCGAACGGTGAAGCGCCGCAAAACTTAGCCCTTAAAAAAGACTCGATCTTTTGACAGGGAGCGGTGGTGCAGGCTGGGCGATGTGGATCCTTCCCGCGTTGCCCCTTTAGCTGTGTGGCAACAGCGCATAGCAACACTACAGCTGCTAGAAAAGTCTTTTTAAAGCTCAGAACTGGCATCGTTCGCTCCGTTTGTTGTCTCGATATTATTCTCGCAAAGCGCCTTTAGCCACGTTAACAATCAAGGCCACGCATCCCGGTACTCGCTTTGTTGCGTCTTATCTAGGTGGCTCAGAGCCCGAAAATCACCGTTTACCGATCAGTCGAGGCAATACTGCCACTGCGCCGGTTGTGGGAGTCGCTGTATGCGTCAGGGAAGTACACGGTGTTTCAGAGCTTTGATCTGAATCTGTTGGCAGCGGGAAGGTTTGCCGAAAGAGAAGAGCCGTACATTGTGTCCGCAGAGTCGCCGAATGGGGCGGCCATTGTTCCGGCGGTTGTGCGGCGCAACGATGGGACAATCCGGCTGCTGGGAGAAGAGCTGTTCGACTATCGGACATTTCTTCATCAAGGCGAGGGTGAAGTTTTGCAGGCAGCGCTGGCTGCGTTGGCTGAATTGGAGCGTCCGCTTGAGATTGTGGCAATGCGGGATGTCGACCGGCAGTGCGTCAGTGACGAATGGCAAATGGCCCCGTTTGCGGCAGCGCCGGGCGTGAGCCGCGAAAAGGTTTCAGCGGAACAGTTTGCGGCAGCTCATACCCGGCTGGCGCGCAATCTGCGGCGGATGGACCGGATGGGCTTTCAGTTGAGAAGTTATGACGGCACGAATCCGCAGATTTTGCGTTCGATTTATACCGCCAAGGCGAAGCAGAGTGAATCGAGTTTATTTCACGATCCTGCAAGGATTGAGTTTCTAGTGAGTGCGGCCGGTTTGATGCCTGATGTTTTTGAGACCTTTACGTTGGAAAACGGCGGGACGATGGCTGCCGCGGTGGTGACGTTGCGTGATCGTGGGTGTCGGCGGTTTTATACAGGATGGTTTGCGGCGGAGCATGAGAAGCATTCACCTGCTCTGGCGTTAATCTATGAGATTACCCGTTACTCTCTGGCACAAGGATTGGACTGCGATTACATGACGGGTGAGCAGAGTTACAAACTTCGGCTGGCAACCAGCGCTGTGCCGCTTTACCGGGTGCGTGCGACAGCATAGCGGTTGAGCGCCCAGTTGCGGGCGGCGGCGTGATTGTGTCTCCCCGCCGGGCTAAAACCTGCACTATCAGCAAAGGCACCGCTAACGCGGCAGGCGCAATAACGTCAGCGCCTGCGTTGTTCTGAGGTTTCGTCAGCGGGCTATTTTTCCTCAGTTACAGCGATTCACAAGTAATCTCTGCAAGTCTAAGGGGTCGCTTAGGAGTCGCAAAATGAACTATTGCCAGGTTCGAAATGGTTGGCGGCGGCGCTAACAAAATAGCAATCGAGCAAGAGAGCTTCCAGTGCGGGCATAAGTTCCCGGCCGGCAGAGGATTTTACGACGTAACCCCGCGCACCGGTGAGGAGAGCAGCGCGGACGATCTCCGGGGCAGTGTTCTCGCTGAGGAACAGTATGCGGACTTTAGGCGCCCAATCCAGGATTTGCCGAGCGACCTCAATCCCATTGATGTCAGGGAGCCCGATATCGAGCACCACGAGGTCAGGTTTAAGCTCCACTACTTTTTGGAGCGCAGTCAACCCATCTCCGGCTTCACCAACGACCTGAACCTGGGGTGCGGCTGCAAGAACAGCAGAGACAAACTTCATCCAGGGCACATAATCGTCCACAACAAGGACACGAACAGTTGAGAGCAAGTTTCCTCCTTAACAGGCTGGATGTCAGCGCCGATTTGCGGCGTAATATCGGCCTGAAACAAGGTTCGCAGGTTTAGAGGAAGGCGTCGTTGCGCGAGCGCAAGTCCATGATTGCGGTGGCACAAGCAGGTTCGGCGCAGGGCGAGGGCGCCTGCGGTCCACAACACAGAAAAAATGCGGCAGGCGTGGGAGCTTGAAAATCCACGACTAAGGCGGGTTTCGATTTAGGCGGCAGCCAGCAAGAGGTTTTCCGGAGAGCGCAGCAGAATCTTGCCACGGGTCTTGACCAGAGCGCCCTGTCGCTGCCAATGGCTCAGGAGGCGGCTGGCGGTGAAATGTGTGACATTGGCAGCCTGGGCCAATTCTTCATTCGTGACATCCAGTTCGACTCCTGTGGGAACCTTGTGTCCTATGCCCTGGGCCAAGTTGACCAGGATGGCAGCGAGCCGCTGC
>DASXIL010000049.1:0-4693 GCA_036497985.1 Candidatus Angelobacter sp.
GACTTCAAGTCCATGGGCGATAGCTTCCAAAGCTTGCGGCCATCCTCGATGCGCGATTCAAGGCGGCGCGTCTGTTCATCGGGGCTGACCTCCAGCCAGTATTTCAGCAAAGTAATACCGGAGTCTGTCATGGTCTTTTCCACCAGCGGCGTCGCCTGCAGGAACCTCTGCGCCTGGTCCTCAGAGCAAAATCCCATCACCCGTTCAACTCCCGCCCGGTTATACCAGCTACGGTCAAAGATCACGACTTCACCGCCTGCCGGCATGTAGCGTATGTACCTCTGCAAATACATCTGGCTCTTCTCGCGGTCAGTGGGCGCGGGCAAAGCCACCACGCGAAATACGCGCGGACTCACGCGCTCAGTAATCGCCTTGATGGTCCCGCCCTTCCCGGCGCCATCCCGTCCTTCAAAGACAATGCAGACCCTGAGACGTTTTTCCACGACCCAGTGTTGCAGCTTCACCAGTTCAGAATGCAGCCGCGCCAATTCTTTTTCATACTCTTTTCTCTTCAGCTTCTTGTGCAGATGAGCACCTATCCCATGGCCGTTTGTTCCAGCTTCAACTTCCATCGTGTGTCCTTTGGATTTCATTACATTGCCTCCCTGAACCCGGTTTTCGTCTTGGTATCGGCGATTTTCCGCATGATCGTTACCTTCTCATACCGATCAACTGCGGTCTGCACGTTGAAAAACATCCGTTCCCGTCCCAGTGTCTGGCCGATTCTGGAGCGGGACACGGTGGTAAAGACAGAGGGATTGAGGGCCGCAAGCCATAGCCTGATGCCTTCGCGCTGCAGTTTCTCCTCCGCATCGGCCAGCATCTTGAGCGCCGTGTACTCGATATCGATGATGGAACTGCAATCGATCACCATGGTGGATGGCTTGGTTTGTTCAACCAACGGCCACATCTTGTCGCCTACGCGCTGTGCGTTGGCAAAGAAAACCCGGCCTTCGACGCGCACTATCAACAATCCCGGCCAGGTTTCATCATCCGCGTGTTCGGGTGAGAGTTGTCTGAATACCTGGGTGCCGCGCTTGCGGCCTATTGTGTAGACCGCGGGACTGTAAGCTTGCTGGGCCAGCGCGAGCAGAGAAGTAATCACCGCCACCAGAATGCCGCGCAACGTGCCCAGAAGGGCCACCCCGGCAAAAGCTGCAACCGCCCAGTAAAATTCTGTCTTCCTGACTTGCAAGATCTCGCGAAACTCCGCCGGCTTGATCAAGCTGGCTGAAGCGACGATGACGACTGCTGCGAGCGTGGCATTGGGCATCAACGAGATGAGCGGAGCAAGCAGCAGAACTGTGGCCAGCGCAACCGCCGCCGTCACCAGTTCAGCCATCTGGGTACGGGCTCCGGCGGTGTGATTCACCGCCGTCTGCGTGGCGCCTCCACCGGCCGGCATAGAGCTGAACAACCCGCCTGCGACATTGGCCGCGCCCAATGCAAGAAGTTCCTGGTTGGGAACGGGACGCGGCTCGCCCGGCTCAGCAAAAGCACGTGCCGCGGCAATGCTTTCCGTAAAGCTCATAAGAGCAATGCCCGCCGCACCTGCCCACATATCCCCGAACAGGCCGGCATTCGGCCAACTCCAATGCTGGAGTCCACGCGCGATGTTGCCCACCATCGAGACGCCATAGTGTGATAACCCCAGCAGGCCGGAAGCTGCAATGCCAAGCGCCACCGCAATTAACGGGGCCGGCGCCTTGGGGGTCCAGCGTTCCAGGCCTATCATCAGCAAAAGCGTGACCACTGAAAACGCCAGAGTGATTCGCGAAGTCTGCGGCAGATGCTGGATGATGGCTACGAAGTCGCGAAGAAATCCCGTCTTCACGATGTGCAGGCCGAGGAGTTTCGGCGCCTGGTCCAGCACAATCACCAGTCCGATCCCCGCTTTGAAACCCGCCAGTACGGGGTCCGAAATGAAGTTGGCTATGAACCCAAGCCGAAGCAGCGAGGCTGCCATTAACATGGCGCCTACCAGAACTGCCAGCGTTGCGCCCGCCGCCATCAGCGCCCCAGGATCGCCATTGGGTACGGCCCTGGCTATGTCAGCGGCAGTCAGAATGGCGATGGTGGTTGTGGTACTCACGCTGAGCGGTCTTGAGGTGCCCAGCAGCGCGTAAACCACCATCGGTACAAACGCCGTGTAGAGACCAACCTGGACAGGAAAACCCGCGATGGTAGCAAAGGCCATGGCTTTGGGAATGACCACGGCAGCCGCTACCAGTCCGGCCATAATGTCCACGCGCATCCATGGCTTCTGATAATCGCGAAGCCACGTTATGGCAGGAATAAAGCCGCGTTCGGGTTTTCTCATTCGTTTTCCAAATCAAAGCGCCTTCAACGTGGAAGGCGTAAGACCCGTAAAGTTCTGGGGATGTGCGTACCTTGCAAGTATTTTTGAGAAGGTAGATGGGAATAACTGACAGAACTTACAGCTTTGATTGGAAGACTGTTGGATTCAGTTGCGTAACGCTGTGGCAGTTGCCCGTGGAAATCTCACGTGCGGGAACCTCCAAAACGGCAAATCAACCATATTGAGAGTAGGCCTGATCAAGACTGTGGAGCAAACCGGTGCTGTTCAAGAAACTGCAATTCCGGCACTGGAGGAAGCACGCCGCACTCAGCGCCATAACGGAAAAAGAGCTGGAGGCCTATCGTGTTTTCCGGGTCGAGCGAATAATCCACGTTGTGCGTCAGGTAGTCGGAAATCACCCCAGCTGAAAGGCCGAGCTTTGGCGACCAGGCGGCAGCAATTTCTGGGATGTGCTTCAGCCCATTGTCCCGTGACTGCTGGAACACCTGCGCGATGTTCGGCTCGCTGGCGCGGCCTGCAAGAGCTGCCTTGCGCACAGCCCAGAAGGCAAAGACAAATGGGCGTCCTGTCCAGCGCTTCCACTCCTCGGCCAGGTCGTAAACAAAGTAGCCGTCGGTCCGCGCCTGGAGCGCAGGATCGCCGATCAGCAAAGCCGCGTCATGCCATTGCAGCATCTCTTTGAGCGACGGCTTTTGCCGGCTGAAGCCGGGATCGATTCCGACGAACTTGCGAAGATAAATTTCGACCAGAGCAGCCGAAGTACGGGATGAATCGTCTGTTGCCACGTTACGGATCTTGTTGATGGGGACCTTGCTCACCAGCAGGATTGACCGCACCTGGTTTTTAGCGGCAATCGCCACGTCGGGAATAATGACCAGGTCGGGAATCATGGTGTAGGCCGCAACTGGGATAATGCCGATGTCGGCCGAGCCTTCCTTTAATTGTTCCGCGCAGAGCGATGGAATGGTGTAGCTGATATCGAAATGCTCCGCCAGCCGGCCCGCGGAATCGCCGTTCTCAAAATCCCACATAAGCGGAGCGGTGTTCAGGAAGCTGATGGCAGAGATGCGGAGAGGGGGCATGTATCTTTATTTTAGCAAGCTGCAATGCGACAACCTAAAAACCCGATGAAAGCCAAATTTACCGCGGATTTGCGCGGATTGCGCGGGTTAAAAAAATACAAGCCAGAGGTGAGATATCAGATTGAACGTCAGCGATGGGGTTGACATCCTTTTTAGAATCCGTGTACAGTCCGCCAAAGTTTCCGTCGGGAAGGCGCAAGGTCCCAATGTCCACTGCAAGGGCTGTTACTTCAAACTCAATTTACTGGCTGGCGCTTTCCCTTACGCCGGGCGTTGGGCCTACCCGTGGGCGCAAGCTGGTGGAGCGCTTTGCCGGCATCCAGGATGTTTTTCATGCGTCGCTGACCGAGCTTGAGGCGGAGAATTTGCAGGCGCATTCGGCGCAGCACATTGCCCTGGGAAAATCGCTGGAGCTGGCGACTGACGAGATTGCGAAAGCTGCGGCCGCCGGTATTCAGATTATCTGCCGTGACGATGAAAGCTGGCCCCAGCGCCTGAGCGAAATTTACGATCCGCCGCTGGTCCTTTATGTGCGCGGAAATATTGAAGCGCTGTCCCGCCCAGGTTTAGCGATCGTCGGCACACGGCACCCTACACCGTATGGCATCGGTATGGCGGAGCGGCTGAGCTGCGATCTCGCTTCCCGCGGCTTGGCTATTTTCAGCGGTATGGCGCGTGGCGTGGATGCGGCGGGACATCGCGGCGCTATCAAAGCCAAAGGCAAGACAGTCGCCGTTTTCGGCACTGGCGTTGACGTGATCTATCCCCGCGAAAATAAGAAAATTGCGGAGAGCATTCTTGAGTGTGGCGGCGCGCTGATCAGCGAGTTTCCTTTGGCGAGCTTTGCCGCACCACAGAATTTTCCCATTCGCAACCGCGTCATCAGCGGTCTGGCTTTGGGCGTGCTGGTGGTGGAGGCAGGCGAGTACAGCGGCACTCGCATTACGGCGCGTTGCGCACTGGAACAGAGCCGTGAAATCTTTGCCGTACCGGGCAATGTGATCTCTCGCAACTCCTGGGGACCGAACACCCTGATCAAGCAGGGAGCCAAGCTAACTGCAACATGGGAAGACGTTTGGGAGGAATTGCCCGCTGAGGTAAAACGCCAGCTTGAATCCGAATGGACGCCGCAAGCATCAGACGAAGAGACCACAAACAGCCTGTTCGGGAACGAATTGAGTCCGGCGGAAAAGAAGCTGCTTTCAATCCTGCGTCAGGACGAATCAACACACATTGACGTAATCATGGAAAAATTGGAGGGCCAAATTTCTTCGTCGGAGGTTTTTACTGC
>DASXIL010000050.1:0-3738 GCA_036497985.1 Candidatus Angelobacter sp.
CAGCGTGTCCCTGACGCCACGCCGCCGGCTGCTCAAGCGGTCGAGCAGGCGCTCGCTCAGCACAGCCTTGCGCTGGAAACTTTGCTGCAGAGCACCGCGGATTTCATCTACATGAAAGACCGCGAAGGGCGGTACGTATTCGTCAATCCTGCTGCCGCGGAATCAGTTGGAATGCCCGCGTACGAGATCATTGGCAAGGATGACCGCGCCCTGTTTCCTGAAGAACATGCCCGGCAAATCATGGAAAAAGACCGCCAGATCATGGCTTCAGGAGTTCCCGAGGTTTTTGAGGAAACCCGCGCTTATGCCACTGGTATGCGGCATCTGCATTCATCTAAAAATGTCTGCCGCAATTCCTCCGGTGCTGTTATCGGCATTGTGGGGATTTCACGTGACGTAACCGAACTTAAGCGCGCGGAAGAAGCCCTGAATTCCAGCGAGCTGAATGCTGCGGGCGCGCGCATGGCCAACGCGCTGGCCCATGAGATTAATAACCCGCTCGCCGCCCTTACCAACGCTCTCTTCCTGTTGCGCGAGGGAAATGTAGCATCGGCGGACCAATTGCTGGTTGCGGCGCAGGACTCGCTTTGGAGAATCACCAAGATCACGCGCCAGATGATTGGTCTTTACAATCGCACTGCCGCTGCACGGCATCTTCAGGTGCAGGATGTGGTACAGGACACTCTAGCGAATTTAGGCTTGCGTGTACGGAAAAAGGGCGTTCGTTTTAAACCCGAATTTTCTCCATGTGAGTTCTATGGCATTGATGCGGATTTGCGCCAGCTGATCACGGCGCTTCTGGAAAATGCGGTGGAACAGGCCCACAGTTTGGTGCGCATCAGGCTTTACAGCCCAAGTGCCGCAAGCGGTGATCCGCAGCCGGAATTCCGTCTCGTGATTGCCGACGATGGGCCTGGCATTGCGCCCGAGTACCGCGACCGCATCTTTGAACCGTTCTTTTCCACCAAGCCGGAAAAGGGCAGCGGCCTGGGGCTGTGGATGGCCCGCGGGATCGCCACTAAATATGGCGGCAGCATCCGCGTGCGCAGCAGGACTGCCAAAGGATCGTCCGGGACCTGCGTCGTGGTGAAGATGCCTTCGCGAAGAACGTTCACAAGAAAAATGAGATGACTGAGCCGGGCCGGGCACCTTCGGCAGTACGGCGTTGCTTAGTCCGCTGCCGCAGAGCGCCGAATAGCACCCTGCGGTCCTTAAGCTTAGGCGTTGGCTGGCGCCGTTGGCGTGGATACCACTGAAGCGCAAAACGCGCAGCGTCGAGCGGCGATGGGAATTTCGCTCAGGCATTCCGGGCATTTCTTGCTGGTGGGATCTGCCGAAATCGCATTCCGCGCGGCCCGCGCTTTCCAGGCATTCATCGGCGCGATCATAAAGAAGTAAACCGCCGCCGCCACCAGTAAGAACGCAATCAGCGCATTCAGGAAGATGCCATAAGAAATCACTGCGCCGTTTATCGTGAAATTGAACGCCGAGAAATCCGGCTTGCCCACAATGGCCGCAATCAGGGGCGTAAGAATGTTGGTGACAAACGCTGTAACCACGGCGCCGAACGCCGCGCCAATCACCACGGCCACGGCCAGATCCAGTACGTTGCCCCGCAGGATGAACTGCC
Organism: Candidatus Angelobacter sp.; assembly: GCA_036497985.1. GTDB lineage: Bacteria > Acidobacteriota > Terriglobia > Terriglobales > Acidobacteriaceae > Angelobacter. Next base: position 1,631 of record DASXIL010000050.1, read on the forward strand.
GGAAACCTTTGAGCATGGATGCCCTCCTATACTGCGCAAGATCATACAAGAAAGGAACCGTAAAAACCTTCATGACATCTGATGCCGGATTGCCGGTTCCCGTCATTTATAATCGTCGGTTTACACCCACGAGGTCCAGCCACACAGTGTCATTTGAAGATAGCGTTTACCAGTTGCGGCAGCAGAAACTGCGCGATATTGAAGCCCTGGGCCAGCAGGCTTATCCGCACAAGTTCGCCTTTACCCACACCGTGCCGCAAGTTCTTGCCGAGTACGGCGAAAAGACGGCCGAGCAGCTGGAGAATCCGCGTGTTCCGGTAAAAGTGGCTGGCCGCATCATCTCTATACGCCTCCAGGGCAAGGCGGGTTTTGCCCACCTGCAACAGGGAGGCAAGCGACTGCAGATCTATGCAAAGCTCGACTTTGTCGGCGAAAAAGGTTTTGCTCTGTACAAGCTGCTCGACCTGGGTGACCACATTGGCGTGAGCGGATATCTGTTCCGCACCCGCACCGGTGAGCTCACAATTCATGCGGAAGACATCACCTTCCTGGCCAAAGATTTCCTGCCTCTGCCGGAAAAATGGCATGGCCTGAGCGACGTGGAACTGCGCTATCGCCAGCGCTACGTCGATATGGTGATGAACCAGGATGTGCGCGAGGTTTTCGTCAAGCGCAGCAAAGTCGTGCAGTCGATACGGCGTTTTCTGGATGCACGCGACTTTGTAGAAGTGGAAACACCGATGATGCAGCCCATCGCCGGCGGAGCTACCGCGCGCCCCTTTGTTACGCACCACAACACGCTCGATGTCGATCTTTTCCTGCGCATTGCGCCTGAGCTTTACCTCAAGCGCCTGGTGGTGGGCGGGCTGGAGCGCGTGTATGAAATCAATCGCAACTTCCGCAATGAAGGCATTTCCACGCAGCACAATCCTGAGTTCACCATGCTGGAGTTTTACCAGGCCTATGCCGATTACCACGACATGATGCAGCTCACTGAAGACATGCTGGCCCAGGTGGCCCAGGACGTGAACGGCACAACCAAGGCCACGTTCGATGGCAAGGAATTTGATTTTGCCGACTGGCAGCGTCTCTCCATGCGCGAAGCCATCATTAAATACTGGCCGGAATCTGCCGCGCCTAAACCGGAGATCGTGGATTTTGCCACGCATGAATCCGTGGGTGCGCTGGTAAAGCGCCTGAACGCCAGCCACACTCCGCACATGCCTTACGATCCAAAAGAACCAGCGGGCAAGACCATTGCGGCGATGTTCGAACACGTAGCTGAGCACCACCTGATCCAGCCGACGATTCTTTACGACTTTCCCGTCGCTATTTCTCCTTTGTCCAAGAACAAGCGCGACGAGCCGGACTGGGTGGAGCGCTTTGAAGTTTTCGTCGGCGGGCTGGAGATTGGCAACGCCTTCAGCGAATTGAACGATCCTGAAGAGCAGCGCCGCCGCTTTGAGCAGCAGCTAAAAGAAAAAGAACGTGGCGACGAAGAAGCCCATGCCATGGATGAAGACTATATCCGCGCACTCTCTTACGGGCTGCCGCCGACCGGCGGTGAAGGCATCGGCATTGATCGGCTAACGATGTTGTTGACCGATTCGCGCTCCATCCGCGATGTGATTTTGTTCCCGCTGCTGCGCAAACAGCAGGAGCAAGCAGAAGAGGAAGGCGATAAGCCAATCGAAGCGTAACCCCAACATCTTTGAAACACAGAGGAACAGAGTAAGCGGAGGAGGATTGGGATTCTGAAAGGCTTCCTCCCTTTGCTACTTTACTGCTCTTCAAAATTCGGCGATTTTGCCATTATTGGCAATTCTGGCACTAGACCATTCCTCCGGTTCCTCCTTTCCTCCGTGTTTCAGAGGTTTTTTGAAAAGTACGTTTAAAATAGAAAACAATGCCGACCGGCTCTGAAATTCGTGAGAAATTCCTGCGCTTCTTTGAAAGCAAAGGGCACAAGCGCGTGCACTCATCGTCGCTGGTGCCTGCCAACGATCCCACGTTGCTCTTCACCAACGCGGGCATGAACCAGTTCAAGGATGTCTTTCTTGGCGTGGAAAAGCGCGATTACAACACGGCCACAACTTCGCAGAAGGTTG
>DASXIL010000051.1:0-4472 GCA_036497985.1 Candidatus Angelobacter sp.
TTCCTACGAGGAGCCAGGAAAATGCAGGCCTGTCTGAGCGCGATCATGAATGGCTTTGAGCTGCCTGCCGGTAGCCATCGGGAGTTGGATGAAGCCGGCTTCACAATCATTCCGGGACCGGTGCCGACCGAGGACCTCGCTCGCTTGGGTGCTGCCTATGACGCAGCCATAACCAGCGCCGTTCCCGATGACATCAAGGTCGGAAGTTCGACTACTCGCGTCAGGGACTTCGTCAATCGGGGCCCGGAATTCGACGCGCTGTACCTGCATCCGCCCGTTCTCAAGGCATGTTGTCACATAATCAACGCGCCATTCAGGCTCAGCACGATGCATGCCCGCACGCTACAGCCACGTCTACCGGCCCAGAATCTCCATGTCGATTTCGAGCGTGATCATCACGGCTGGACGATGGTCGGTTTCATCTTCATGGTTGACGAATTTCGCAACGATAATGGTGCGACTCGTTTCGTGCCAGGTTCACACCTGTGGTCCACAATTCCACCAGATCTACTGGGTGATCTTAAGGCAGACTATCCTGGTCAAGTCCAGGCGTGTGGCCGGGCAGGCTCAATGGTCGTATTCAACGGGTCCGTTTGGCATGGACACACGGTGAACCGCTCTGGCGAGCCTCGACGCTCCATACAGGGCGCATATATCCGCCGCGATGCGGAGTCTGGGGAAAATCTGCCTGCGCGCATGCTTTCTGAAACGCTCTCTCGCTTGAGTCCATTGGCTAAGCACCTGTTAGCCGTCTCTGGTTAGTGAGGGGGCCGCAGGCTGCGTTCCTCCGGCATTTATGCGGAAGATGCCGCTGAATGGCCGGCAAACCGCCTCGAAAACCAGGCGCGGCGAGGAACGGCAGAGGTTCGATTCCGCCAGTCATGATTGCCGATCCTTGCGCGACAGCGTAAGCTTGTTTGCCGAAGGAGGCCCACCATGGTCTTCGGCATGTCTCTGGCAACATACACCCTGATCCACGTAGTCATCAGCCTGATTGGCATTGGCTCCGGCTTGATCGTTTTGTTCGGGATGTTCGGCGGCAAGCGGCTTGACGGCATGACCGCGCTTTTTCTGGCGACCACCGCTCTAACCAGCTTGACCGGCTTCGGCTTTCCCTTCACACACGTCACGCCCGGGATCATTCTTGGAGTGCTGTCTCTGATAGTGCTGGCCATCGCCATCCTTGCCCGTTACTCCTTTCGCATGGCAGGCAAATGGCGCGCCATTTATGTGATTACTGCCGTGATTGCCTTGTACTTTAATTGTTTCGCACTTATCGGGCAGAGTTTCCTCAAGATTCCTGCGCTCCACGCCCTGGCTCCAACGGGAAATGAGCCGCCTTTCGCGATTGCTGAAGGAATCCTGCTGGTGCTTTTCATCGTTGCAGGTGTTCTGGCCGTGAAGAAATTTCGTCCAGACACCGCCATAAGCGCGGCTCGTGCGGCCTAAGATGTGAAATCATGAGCCGGTAGCGGCGCCAGTGAATCTAAATGAAAGATGGCGCGAAGCATTATTTTAAGATGTCCGCGCGCTCGGCCCACCAGGGCTAAAAACCAAATCCCTGAGGATTCAAGAGATGTGCAGAAACATCAAAACGCTATTCAACTTTGATCCGCCCGTGACTACTGAAGAGGTCCAGGCCGCGTCGCTGAAGTTCGTGAGAAAGATCACCGGCTTCAACAAGCCATCCAAAGCCAATGAGGCTGCTTTTCAGGCAGCAATAGACGAGATCGCCGCCATTTCAAACCGCCTGCTCCGCTCGCTGGAAACTACCGCTCCGCCCAAGAACCGTGAAGAAGAAGCCGCCAAAGCCAAAGCTCGCGCCGCCGAGAGATTCGGCACATAAATCCCAGAACTGTCATTTTCACCACTGAGGGACGCCTAACAATTCGTCCTAAGATCATTCCAGCTGAGTTGGTGTGGATCGTTAAACCATTTCCGCCACGCAATCGCGGCTGGATCTGAGGCGGAGTGTGGGAAGGCGACAGCTCTGCGTCCGCAAAAATGGTAATGGCATGAGGAACACCACGGAAGCGCGGCAGGAATTGCAAGATCGGCCTATACCACAGCTAGTGAGTGAAGAGCCGCATGATTTCTCGCTGGTTATGGGCGGACCTATCTTCCAGTTGTTCCGGCGGTCCCACCTTGCAGGAGACGGCATGGACTTGGTGGTTCGGCGGATCCTGGTCATCACGCTGATTGCCTGGCCCCCGTTGCTGCTGTTATCGGCGCTCGGCTCGCATCTAGCAGGTGCATCTGTAACCCTGCCGTTCCTGCGTGACATTGAGGCCCACGTGCGCTTGCTGGTGGCATTGCCTGCACTGATTGGCGCCGAGCTGTTGGTCCATACACGCATTCGGCCCATTGTGAAGGCCTTTCTAGCGCGCCGGATCGTCCGCCAGCAAGACCTGCCGAAATTTGATGCCGCCATTGACTCGGCAATGAACCTGCGCAACTCGGTCACACTGGAATTGGGACTGCTGGCCCTTGTTTTCAGTGTGGGCCAGTGGAGCTGGCGAAGTCAGGCAGCTCTTCTGGGCACTGCGACCTGGTATGCCATACCCCAGGGTGGCCACTTGCACCTTACGGCCGCTGGGTATTGGTACGTCTTCGTGAGCGTTCCAATTTTCCAGTTCATTCTGCTGCGCTGGTATCTGCGGTTTTTTATCTGGTTCCGTTTCCTGTGGCAAACTTCCAGACTGGATCTGCACCTGATTCCCACTCATCCTGATCGGGCGGCTGGCCTTGCATTCCTCGGCAAGAGCGCCTATGCCTTTGGTCCAATCCTCTTTGCACAAGGCGCATTGCTTGCAGGCCTGATCGCAAGCCGCGTCCTGCACGGAGGCGAAAAGCTGCTCTCCTTCAAGATGGAAGCGATAGGCTTCATCGGCTTTTTCCTTGTTTTCGTGCTTGGACCACTTACCATGTTTACGCCCCAACTCGCCGGCGCCAAGCGTAAAGGGTTGGGCGAATACGGACTATTTGCCAGCTCCTATGTGGAAGCGTTTGAGAAGAAATGGGTGGTTCGGGACCCTTCTGCGGACGATGAACTCCTGGGTACGGGCGACATTCAGTCGCTGGCCGATCTGGGTAACAGCTATGCGCTGGTTCGCGACATGCGGGCCGTCCCCTTTGATATGCAAGATATTGTCCGGCTGGCTGCGGTCACGGCCGTACCGCTTCTACCCCTCGGCCTCACAATATTTTCTTTTGAACAGATGGTAACGCAAATAATCAAGGTCCTGTTCTAAACCGCTTATTTACTTTTTAGCTATCACCACAATATCTGTGGGCGCATTCAAGTTTCCAGAAAAGGGCGAGGCGCTCAGCGGAGAAAGCATGCCGGTTGAAGAATTCACGGAATAAGCTGAGATGGTGTTATCAACTTTGTTGACCGCAAACAAAAATTGCCCTGCGGGACCAAGCGCCACGCCAAATGGATGCTGGCCGGCAGGAACTTCTGCAATGGAAGAGAGCGCGCCATTGGTTATTTTGAACGCTGAGACGGTACCGGCCTGCACGTTGGTTGCGTAAACGAACTGGTCATTGGGATGGACCGCCAGCCGCAACGGATTATTGTGGCAGGAAACAGAGCAAGCGGGTGCGGCAGCGGGCAGCGCTGAAACCGGCGTCAAAGCTCCTGTGGCGGTGATGTTGAATGGGACAATGGACTGGGCCATGTGATCGCCAACAAACAGGAACTTTCCCGCGGAATCAATGGCGAGTCCGATTGCGGACGCAAAGCCAGCGGTGCTGGAGGTTGAAAACGGGGAGCCGGCAATGGGGCTTAAATCGCCGTTGGCCCCAATCTGGAAAGAGGAGACACTGTTGAGATCGGAGATTGAAGAATCAGGGAAATTGTTGGCGAATAATACTGTCCCCGCCATATTCACAGCCAGTCCATAGGGGTTGCCGGCGGTGAACGGTGACCCGGCAACGGGAGACAACGAGCCGTTTGCACCTATGCTGAAAACAGAAATGCTGTTCGCCGCTTGGTTCGCCACAAAAACAAATTTTCCCGCCGGATCAATGGCAATTCCGATAGGTCGTGCGCCGGTGGCAAATGAAGAGCCGGGAACAGCGGTAAGCTGGCCTGTGCCGGTATTTACTGAAAAAGCTGAGACGGTATTCGCATTCTGGTTGCTCACAAAGAGAAACTTATGCACCGAATCGAATGCGAGGAACTCTGCGCCGGCGCCAGCCGGAAACGGAGAACCGGCAACGAGCGAAAGAGATCCGGAACTATCCATGGCCAATGCAGAGACAGAGCCGGAACCTGAATTGGTTACAAAGGCAAAGCCGGCTGTGGCTACTGGCGGTGGATTTTTGCCACCCATGCCGCATCCATTCAACAGCAGGATAATCGCAAGCAGGTAAGGAAGGATTAACCTTGGAGCAGGCTGGAAGATGCGGGAACGGTGTTGCGATGAGAGCATGGCTTTCAATCTCCCACCTGCAAGTATAACGCGAAG
>DASXIL010000052.1:0-2179 GCA_036497985.1 Candidatus Angelobacter sp.
TTATTCTAAGGAGGTATCATGGCTGCACAGCCACAGACATTCCAGCAAGAGAGCCGAAACATCAGCCAGGCGATTCTGCCGGAGTTCGACCACGAGATGGCCAACACGCGCAAGTCGCTGGAGCGCGTTCCGGAAGACAAGCTCAGCTTTAAGCCGCATACCAAATCCATGACGCTGGGTGCGTTGGCTACGCATCTGGCGACGATCAACCATTGGGCTGAAGCGATATTTAGCGTGGATAGTTTTGACGTGAGCACGGCGCCGCCCAATCCGGAATTCAAGACGCGGGCTGAAGTGCTGGCGGCCTTTGACAAGAACACGGACGTTGCGCGCAAGGCAATCGCAGATTCAACCGACGCTCATTTCATGAAACCCTGGACGCTAAAAGCGGGAGGCAATACTGTTTTCACGCTGCCTCGGGTGGCGGTGGTGCGCAGCTTTTTGCTGAACCATGGCATCCACCATCGCGCGCAGCTGGGTGTTTATCTGCGGCTGAACGACATTCCTGTCCCCTCGATTTATGGGCCATCGGCTGACGAAGGGAATATGTAGGATTGGATTTTGATGGGCCTGAACAGATTTTGGTAGGTCGCATGAATTGAAGAAATGTCCTGGAAAAACTACAGGCCTCGGTTTAAGCCGAGGCCTGTCTAAGAGCCCTAATCTGACCGGGTGCTTTCCCCCGAAACCACCAGCCAGATTCTTGATGCACAGTGATCATCGCAGGGACGTGAAAAAGCAACAAGAGTACCGAGGTAACAAGCGGGAAGGCTTAGATTGGCGGGCTCTGGTCGCCGCCAAGTACCTGCAAAAAACGCGGTGAGGGCCAATGAATGGCTCAGGAAAAAACCTTAACTTCCGTCGCTGTACTGCGATAAACTCTTTACGAACGCCTATGACTGCCATCCTTTAATTCGGTTCCTTCTGTAGCAACTCCTCACAATCAGGTCCCGGGATGTCTCTGCGCCTTTGGCGCGGATCGCGCTGGTTTTCGCAACCGAATTGGAGTGTACCGAATGCTGCAACAAGCAGGGTGGGATGAGGTTTGGGAAGAGAAATTTTCTGATTTGGCGGCAAGGACCTGAGGCCGGCGCGCGTTCTGGCGCAACACAGGCACAGCTATTCTCTATGGACAGCTTCCGGCGAAGCGGATGCTGAGCTTGCTGGAGCGCTGCTGTACCGCGCGGAATCGAGTGATCTGCCGGTGGTAGGAGACTGGGTTGCGATGCGCCAGTATGCGCCAACAGATCTGGCCATCATCACAGATGTTTTGCCGAGAAAGACAAAGTTTTCTCGCAAGGCAAGCGGATCAACCGGGGAAGAGCAGGTAATTGCCGCAAATATCGACCTGCTGTTTATCGTTTGTGGGTTGGACCATGACTATAACTTGCGCCGCTATCTGGTGGCGGCGGGACAGAGCGGAGCAGAGCCGGTCATCGTGCTCAATAAAGCCGATCTTTATAAGGCCGATTTGGGCGCTGATCTGGAAGCGCGGGTTGCCGAAGTGGAAGCCATTGCGGCTGACGTTCCCGTAGTAGCGATATCGGCAGTGAGCGCGGGTAGCTGCGATCAAGTGGCGGAAACATTGCTGCCGATGATCGGTGCCGGAGAAACCGCGGCACTGGTTGGATCTTCTGGAGCGGGTAAATCGACGATCGTGAATCAACTGTTAGGAACAGCGGCCCAGGCGACGCAGCCGACACGCGAGTCGGACAGCCGTGGACGCCACACGACGACGCATCGAGAGCTGTTCTTTCTTTCCAATGGCGGATTGGTTCTGGACAATCCAGGAATCCGTGAACTGCAATTGTGGTCACAAGATTCCCGGCAGGGAAGAGGGCATTGTCCGCAAACCACGGCAGTGGATGAGGCTTTTCCGGAGATTGAATCCCTGGCGGCGGAGTGTGCGTTCCGTGACTGTTCGCACACTGCGGAACCTGCTTGCGCCGTGCAGGGAGCTCTGGCGTCCGGTGAAATCGACGGAGCACGCTGGCGCAGCTATCTGAAGTTGCAGCGCGAATTACGTCACGGCGCTACGCAGGCGGATCCAAATCTGCGTCGGACGGAAAAGGAGCGATGGAAGAAGCTGTGCAGCGGCGTGAAGCGTACTCAGAAGCGGAGATAAAGTTCCGCCTAAGAGCCGCAAACGCCTTAAGCGCGTTTACTCAGGCAGGAAGAT
>DASXIL010000053.1:0-8015 GCA_036497985.1 Candidatus Angelobacter sp.
CATAGAATCCCTTTTTACCTTAGACCATTCTACACTTTCAGATGTGTGGCTGAAAGTGTAAAATATGCAACGGAGGCACTTATGATTAGCAAATTCTCCGGTACGGTAGCGCTCGTCGCCGGTGGCACCGGCGGCCTGGGCCGCGCGGTCACGCTTTCCCTGCTCCATGAAGGCGCATCGGTGATTGCGACCTACATCAAGAAGGACGAAGCCGATGCTCTTAAAGATGCCGTTGGTCTCAAGTCGCCGCTGGAGATTCTGCCTCTTGACGCCACTGATGAAGCCGCTTGCCGGGCCCTGGTGGATGGAATCACGGCCCGTCACGGCCATCTGGATATTCTAGTCAATGCAATTGGCGGCTATGCCGGCGGAAAGCCGCTGTGGGAGACCGATCCCAAAACCTACCAGCTCATGCTGACGTTGAATCTACACGCAGGTTTTAACCTGGCCCGCACGGTAGTCCCAGCAATGTTGCGGCAGAAGAGTGGCGCGATCGTGAACATCGCTTCAAAAGCCGCACTGGACCATGCCGCAGGCGCCAGCGCATATGCTGCTTCCAAAGCCGCCGCGCTGGCATTGTTCGATTGCCTGGCCCAGGACGTGAAAGGCAGCGGCGTGCGGGTCAACTCCGTCCTGCCGAGCATCATTGACACTGAGCCGAATCGCAAAGCGATGCCAACCGCTGATTTTTCTAAGTGGCCCAAGCCGGAAGAGATTACGCAGGTCATCCTGTTCCTGTGCAGTCCGGAGGCAAAGTTGATACACGGCGCGGCGATTCCGGTGTATGGAGAGAGCTGATACCAGCTTTGGCAGCAAGAACTCAACGCTGAAAACCGATGAATCTTGAGTGCTGCCTATGCAGGTGAGTAAAGAACTGTTAACAGAAACTTCGCGAAACTTCAGCAGCCGCTTTTCGAGTTGATAATATAATCAATCTTTGAGTCTCCCCAGTCATTTAACGTCAACATAAGATAATGTATTTGGCCGCGTGTTTTTGGCTCGAAGTAAATGTTGCACGTGGCGCTTCCCAAAGGACTAGCAGATGTGGATTGTTCGCCTCGCGTTACAGAGGCCATATACCTTCGTAGTGATGGCGCTTTTGATTCTGATCTTAAGTCCCATCGTTATTATCCGCACGCCAGTCGATATCTTTCCTGAAATTAATATTCCCGTCATCAGCGTCATCTGGCAATTCCAGGGATTGTCTCCGCAGGAGATGGCGGACCGCATTGTCAGCAACACGGAACGCGGTTTAACAACAATCGTCAATGACATTGAGCATACGGAAACGCAGGCCATGGACGGCCGCGCCATCACCAAAATTTTCTTTCATCCCACGGCGAACTTGCAGATTGCGCTCTCGCAAGTCACTGCCATCTCACAAACGGCTGTTCGTCAGCTTCCACAGGGGACCACGCCGCCGCTCATCATTGTTTATTCCGCTTCAAGCGTTCCTATTGTGCAGGTTGGCATCAGCAGCAAAACGCTGCCGGAGCAGGCGCTGAATGATCTTTCGGTAAACTTCATTCGCCCGCAAATGACAACCGTCAGTGGGGCCGCGATTCCGTTCCCTTATGGCGGCAAACAACGCGTAGTAGCCGTAGACATTAATACGGCTGCGATGCAGGCTAAGGGACTCACCCCAGTAGACGTGGTGAACGCAATCAGCGTGCAGAACCTTATTCTTCCGTCGGGAACAGCTAAGATTGGCGCTTTGCAATATGAAGTCTCGATGAATGGAAGCCCCGATACGATTGCCGAAATCAATGGTCTTCCCATCAAGACGCAGAACGGGGCCACAACCTACATCCGCGATGTGGCCCATGTGCGTGACGGTTTCTCGCCACAGACTAATGTAGTCCGGCAAGACGGCATCCGCGGCACGCTGATCACTGTAATGAGAAATGGCGGCGCTTCCACGCTGGATATTGTCAGGGACCTCAAGGAGGTCCTGAAGCGCGTGACCCCCACCCTGCCCGGCGGCGTGGACATGAAGCTGCTCTTCGATCAATCGCTCTTCGTGCGCGCCTCTATTAACGGCGTGGTACGCGAAGCGCTGATCGCGGCGTGCCTTACCGCTGGCATGATTCTGCTGTTTCTGGGGAACTGGCGCAGCACGATTATCATTGCCATTTCCATTCCGCTCTCCATCCTTTGCTCAGTCATCAGTCTTGCGGCCCTGGGCGAGACCTTTAACATCATGACCCTAGGAGGGCTGGCGCTTGCCGTCGGTATCCTTGTGGACGACGCCACGGTGGAGATTGAGAACATTGACCGCAACCTGGCCCAGGGAAAAGAGCTGAAACAGGCTATCTTGGACGGAGCTTCGCAGATCGCCGTGCCCGCGTTCGTATCGACGCTGTGTATCTGCATTGTATTTGTGCCCATGTTCTTCCTGACCGGCACTGCAAAATTTCTGTTTGTTCCACTGGCGGAAGCCGTCGTATTCGCCATGATGGCGTCTTACCTGCTCTCGCGCACACTGGTTCCCACACTGGTGATGTACTTCCTGAAGAACCATGAGCATGAAGACAAGTTCAAGGTCGGCACCGGGTTCTTTGCTCCATTCAAGCGGTTTCAGATTGGCTTTGAGCGGCGGTTTGAGCAGCTTCGCGACGCTTATCATCGTACTTTGCGCTCCGCCATGGACCATCGCGCGCTCTTTGTTACGTCGTTCTTGCTGTTCTGCGTCCTTTCCATGGGACTGGTCTTCTTTCTGGGAGAGGATTTCTTTCCCACTGTGGATGCCGGCATCTTCCGCATGCATATGCGTGGCCGCGCCGGCCTAAGGATCGAAGAAACAGCTCGCCTGTGCGACGAAGTGGAAAATTACGTCCGCACAAAGATCCCGAAAGGCGAACTGGTCACCGTGCTGGATAACATTGGCCTGGCCTACAGCTCCATCAACAATTCCTACAGCACCTCCGGCAGCATTGGCACATCGGACGCTGAGATCCTGTTTTCACTGAATCAGGAAAAACATCATCCCACCGATGATTATGTGAAGCAGCTTCGTGAAGATCTGCCGCGGCAATTTCCCGGAGTTGAATTCTTTTTCCAGCCCGCTGACATCGTCACGCAAATTCTGAACTTCGGTCTTCCCTCTCCTATCGACATTCAAGTTGTGGGCAAGAACCAGGCGGAGAATTACCTATTGGCACAGGAGATGGCCAACCAGTTGCGGCATGTTCCTGGTGCTGCTGACGTTCATGTGCAGCAGATGGTCAATTCTCCAGCGTTGAGGCTCAATGTGGATCGCACACGCGCCCAGCAAGTCGGATTGCAGCAACGCGACGTGGCACAGAACCTCTTGGTTTCACTGAGCGGCAGCTTTCAAACAGCGCCAACTTTCTGGCTGAACCGCGAAAATGGCGTCACTTACAATGTCGCCGTGCAAACGCCGGAATACCGTGTGGACTCGCTTCAGGCCCTGATGAATACGCCAATTGCGGCCGTCGGAGCACCCGCTCCGCAGGTGCTTGGGAACCTGGCAACGGTGACGCCGGGAGTGACTCCGGCTGTGATTTCCCATTACAACATCCAACCGGTCATGGACGTTTACGCCAGCGTTCAGGGGCGCGATCTGGGCGGTGTGGCGCGGGACACGCGCAAGATTGTCGCCAGTTTTGAGAAGAAGCTGCCAAAAGGTTCGCGCATTGAAGTTCGTGGCCAGGTCGCCACCATGACCAGTTCCTTCGCAGGTCTGGGTATTGGGCTGGTAATGTCTATCGTGCTGATTTACCTGCTGATTGTGGTCAACTTCCAGTCGTGGCTTGATCCGTTCATCATTATTACCGCCCTTCCCGGAGCGTTGGCGGGGATTGTCTGGATGCTATTGCTGACGCACACTACGCTCAACGTGCCATCACTGACTGGCTCTGTAATGTGTATGGGCGTGGCGACGGCCAACAGTATTCTGGTGATTTCATTTGCGCGTGAGCGCATGGCGGAAGGTCTTACGGCGTTTGACGCCGCAATGGAAGCCGGCTACACGCGTATGCGTCCCGTAATCATGACTGCGTTGGCCATGATTATCGGCATGGTGCCCATGGCGCTGGGAATAGGCGAAGGCGGCGAGCAGAACGCCCCGCTGGGTCGCGCAGTGATCGGCGGGCTGATTTTTGCAACGGTGGCAACGCTGCTGTTTGTGCCGGTAATTTTCAGCATGATTCATGGACGCAGAGAAGCAAAAACAGCGAGAAAAGCTAGCCTGCCGCAGGAAGCTTATTCCAGGACATAAAACGAACTTATGACACAGCTCACGGAACAGAGAAATTCAGAACCGGCAAGTAACATCGCTCCACCCGCAAAGCACCAGGCGCAGCCCGCCAAAAAGAGCGGATTGCTCGCCATGATTGTGCTGGCGATTCTGATGGTGGCAGGCGCCTTTGCGCTGGTGCGGCGTTTCACCGAGCGTGGAGCGCTGGCCAAAGAAACGGAGCGGCTGGCCATACCGACTGTCGGCGTGATCAAACCCAGTTCTGAGCCTGCTGCCGACCAACTGGTGCTGCCTGCGCAGCTTCAGGCCTATGTGGAATCGGCAATCTATGCACGCACCAATGGATACCTGCTGCGCTGGGACAAAGACATCGGCAGTCGCGTAAAGAAAGGCGAGCTGCTGGCAGAAATCGATACCCCGGAAGTTGACCAGGAACTCTCTCAGGCCAAAGCCGCCCAACAACAAACGGTGGCGCAATTGCAACTGGCCAAATCCACGGCCGAACGTTGGATCAACCTGCGCAAGACGGATTCCGTGTCACAACAGGAATCAGACCAGCAATCCAGCGCTTACACGCAGGCTGTAGCAAATAATGCTGCGGCAGAAGCCAATGTGCGCCGCTTGCAGCAGCTTGAATCCTTCAAGCACATTTACGCGCCGATTTCCGGCGTAATCACCCGCCGCAATACCGATGTGGGTGCTCTGATCACCGCGGGCAGCTCAAGCACAGGTAAGGAACTGTTTGACGTCGCCCAGGTCGATCCTTTGCGCGTCTTTGTCAGCGTGCCGCAGACCAATGCCGGCTCCATTCGTGCGGGCTTGCCTGCATACATTGAGCTGAGCGAGTATCCGGGCCAGAAGTTTACCGGCAAAGTGGTTCGGACGTCGGATGCCATTGACCCGGCTACGCGCACTCTACTTACGGAAATCGATGTCCCCAATCCCGCAGGCCATCTGCTGCCGGGATCGTATGCTGAAGTCCATTTCGCCGTACCGGTCCAGATTACGCGCTTGTCTGTTCCTGTAAATGCGCTGCTCTTCCGTCCGGAAGGTCCTCGCGTTGCGGTGGTAGGCCCGGATCACAAGGTCCATTTGAAAGCCATCAACATTGGCCGAGATTACGGCATCAAAGTGGAGATCCTTGGCGGGCTCGATCCTAATGACCAGATCGTGGTGAACCCGGCGGACTCCCTTGAAGACGGGCAGGAAGTAAACGTCAAAGCCGGCTCTGGAGGCGGATCGCAATCGTGAGGCAGATTCTTCTCCGGCTCAGCTCATCATTACTGCTGGCATTTTTTCTGGCGGGCTGTGCTGTTGGTCCCAACTATCACCGCCCCGACGTGGCAACTGCGCCTGCGTGGAAAGAACAGCCGCCATGGCGCGCCGCCGATCCCAAAGACTCTATCCCTAAAGGCAACTGGTGGACTACCTTCGCCGACAGCGAATTGGAACAGTATGAAACGCAGGCGCTCAAGTCCAATCAGACAATTGAGGTGGCGCGCTATCAGTTGGAACAGGCGCGGGCCTCGGCGCGAATCACACAGTCGGGATTGTTTCCTCACCTGAACGCCGGCGTTGCTGCCCAGCGCGCTCAGAATTCCGCCGGCAGGCCAACCACGACTGGTATTCTGCTCACGGCTCCCACTACATCAAATGATTTTCTGATTCCTTTCAATCTGACCTGGGAAGCCGATGTCTTTGGCGGCGTGCGGCGTAGCGTTGAATCCGCTAATGCCACGTATCAGGCCTCCGCCGCTGGTCTGGAAAATGTTCGGCTGGTGATTACCTCAGAACTGGCGGTGGATTACTTTTCCCTGCGTGAACTCGACGCTGAGATAGCCGTAGTGAATTCTTCGGTGGAGTATCAGAATAAGTCGTTAACGCTGGTACAAAACCGCCATGCTGGAGGCATTGCCTCAGGCCTGGACGTCGCCCAACAGGAAACGCTGCTGAATTCCACGCGCACCCAGGCCACGCTGTTACGACAGCAACGGGCACAGTTTGAGCATGCGATTGCGGCCTTGGTCGGGGTTCCTGCCTCCAGCTTCAGCGTACCGGTAAAGCCACTAGCATTACCCCCGCCTGCCGTGCCAATCGGCGTGCCGTCAGACGTTCTGGAGCGCCGGCCTGACATTGCCCAGTCTGAGCGGCAGATGGCGGCACAAAATGCTCAGATCGGCGTCGCCAAAAGCGCCTATTACCCCGGCATTAACCTATCCGCAGCCGGTGGCTTTGAAAATACAGCGCTGGGCAGCCTTATCGGCGCTTCCACAGGCTTTTGGGCGCTGGGCGTCAACGTGACTGAGGCCGTCCTGAGCGGCGGCCGCCGACGCGCCCAAGTGGACTTTGCCAAGTCCGGCTATGGCGCTTCGGTTGCCAACTACCGGCAGACCGTGCTCACAGCCTTCCAGGAAGTAGAAGACTCGCTTTCAGGGCTGAGCGTGCTTGCTGAGGCGGCAGAAACTCAGCAACAGGCCGTAAATGCGGCGCAACGGGCTTTGCAGATTTCAAATGATCGCTACACGGGTGGGCTGGTTACTTACCTCGATGTAATCACCGCCGAAGAGAATTTTCTGGACGCTCAACGCTTGGCCACTCAGATCCTTGGGCAGCGTCTTGTGACTTCCGTGGGCCTGGTGAAGGCACTGGGCGGCGGATGGGATTCTTCCAGCCTGCAAGCCATCCGCGTTAAAGCCACTTTTAAACAAGCGATCGAACCCTAATGTTGCGCCCTGCCCGCCGTGCGCTCAGGAACCACCCGCAAGGCTCCGACATCGCGCGCACAAGGCATGGCTTATACGCGCTGCTATTCGCCGCCCTCCTCACTGGTACAGTTCTAGCGCAAAAGCCGCCCCTCCCAGCATCTGAGGAACATCTGGCGCTCATCACACGCGCCTCAGAACACGAGCGAGCCGAGCTTGAAAACCCCAAACCGTTTCGCTATCAGGAGCGCTTGGACTGGAACTGGGGCTCCGAAACACGTTCAGTGATTGAGACCGCCGAAGGCCGGGCAGACCGGATCATGTTGTTCAATGGCGAGCCGCTTTCGCCGGAGCAGCAGGAAAAGCAGCAGCACCGGCTGGAAAAGCTTTTATCTGACCATGACGCCGTTAAGAATGAGCTGAAAGACCAGAAAAGCGAAACTCAACGCCGCATCAGGGTCGTTAAGGCATTTCCGAAAGCCTTCTTCTTTGACTATGCGGGCGTTGAGAAAGGCCTGCTCCGGTTCAATTTTCGTCCCGATCCGGATTTCTCTCCGAAAGATCGCGAAACCCAAATGTACCGCGGTATGGAAGGCTCGGTTTGGATTGAGCCTGCGCAGGAGCGAATCGTTCGAATCGAGGGCATATTAGTTAAGGACGTTAGCTTTGGCTGGGGCATCGTTGGACATCTCAACAAGGGTGGAATCTACGAGATAGCCCAAACCCAATTGGCGCCGGGAAAGTGGCGCATTACCAATATGAAGATTGACCTGAAAGGAAAGATGTTTCTGTTCAATTCATTCAGGTTCCAGCGTAAGGAGACTAATTCGGGATTTCAGCCCGTCTCTCTCGAAATGACCTTCCAGGAGGCCGTAAACGAGCTGCTCGCCTCTCCAGTGGAGGAAAAACCGGGCAAGCACCCGCCGCTACGAAAACAAAATCCCCGCGACCAACGCCATTCAGCGCCGCATTGAAGCGGCCAGGGTCTCTCAAAAAAAACTGGTAGCAAGAGCAGGTAGAAATGAGTCAGTTGGACTTACACGGATGCGTTTGCGGAGATGGACTTCTCATGACGGGCAAGGAATCCCTGGAGC
>DASXIL010000054.1:0-2627 GCA_036497985.1 Candidatus Angelobacter sp.
TGCACCGCTGCTGACTCATGTCAAAATTCTTCATTAACCGGCCAATAGTCGCGATTGTCATCTCAATTCTCATGGTGCTCATGGGCCTGGTCGCGATGTCTCGTCTTCCCATCGCGCAATTCCCCAACATCGCCGACCCGCAGATGCAGGTGAACGCCACCTATCCCGGCGCCGACGCGCTCACAGTCCAAAATTCGGTAGCGGTCCCCATCGAGCAGCAAATGTCCGGAGTGGACAACATGGAATACATGTACTCGCTGAACGCGAACAACGGCTCGAGCAAACTGACGGTGGATTTCAACGTCGCGACTGACCCAAACACCGATCAGATTCTTGCGCAGATGCGACAAGGTCAGGCGAATTCGCAATTGCCAACCGCGGTGATTAACCAGGGCGTGACCGTACAGAAATCGACTTCCTCACCCCTGATCATGTTCGCGCTATATTCGCCAAAGAAGACCTATGACAACATTTTTCTCGCGAATTACTCTTACATCAATATCAACGACGCAATGACCCGCGTGAGCGGCATCGCCAGTGTCTCTGTTTTCGGCGCTGGGCAATACGCCATTCGCCTGTGGGTGCGACCGGACCGCCTGGCCCAAATGGGCATCACCGTGCCCGAAATTGTTAATGCGGTTCAGCAGCAGAATAACGTAAATCCTTCTGGAAAAATCGGTGGCGAGCCTGTGCCCAAAGGGCAGGAGTTCACTTATGCCGTGCGCTCCCAGGGTCGTCTCGAAACCGAAGGCCAATTCGGAGAGATCGTTCTTCGAGCGGAACCGGGCGGGGCGATAGTGCGGGTGAAGGATGTCGCCCGGATCGAGCTGGGCTCTCAGAACTACGACATGTTGGCGCGGCTCAACGGAGGTCCCTGCGCATTAATCGCACTTTATCAATTGCCGAATTCCAACGCCGTTGACGCCGCCGACGGCGCAAAGAAGCTCATGGCGACGCTAAAGCAAAGCTTTCCCCCGGACCTCGATTATGTCGTGGCCCTGGACACCACACTCGCAGTGACGGAAGGCATGAAAGAAATCGAGCATACATTATTTGAAGCCATCGTGTTGGTGATCATCGTGGTGTTCATTTTCCTCCAGGGCTGGCGGGCGACACTTATTCCACTGTTAGCCGTGCCGGTATCTCTGATCGGCACGTTTGCTCTGTTTCCTTTGTTTGGATTCTCAATCAACACTCTCTCCCTGTTCGGGTTGGTACTCGCCATTGGGTTGGTGGTAGATGACGCGATCGTGGTGGTTGAAATTGTGGAACATCACATCGAGCATGGGCTTTCCCCAAAGGAGGCGGCGCTCAAGGGAATGCAGGAAGTCAGCGGGCCAGTCATTGCCATCGCCATTATCCTGGCGGCCGTCTTCGTCCCGACAGCCTTTATTCCGGGGATTACCGGACGTCTTTACCAGCAGTTTGCTGTGACGATTGCAGTTTCGGTGATTATCTCAGCGTTTAACGCGTTGACTCTTTCACCCGCGTTGTCCGCACTCTTGCTGAAACCGAAGAAAAAAGGCAAAGGGCTGTTGCAGAAATTCTTCGGCTGGTTCAACAAGTGGTTTGGTCGCGCCACGGATGGCTACGTAGGCGTCTGCCGGTTTCTGGTTCACAAAAGTGTCCTCGCGATGTTGCTGCTGGCAGGCGCCCTGGTACTCGCTGGCTTCCTGGGCAAGTCCGTGGCCACCAGCTTTCTGCCGGACGAAGATCAAGGCTATGCGTTTGGGGGTTTGCAGCTTCCCAACACCGCTTCGCTGCAACGCAATGATGAGTTGGTAAGAATTGCGGAAGACATTCTTAAGAACACTCCGGGCGTCAAGTATTACTCATCGGTTGTCGGCTACAGCATGTTGAGCGGTGTGTACAACACCTACAGCAGCTTCTTTTTCATCTCCTTCGAGGAATGGAAGGCTCGAAAAAAGCCGGAGGAAAAGTACCAGGCAATCATGAGCCATTTGAACCGAGAGTTCAGCAAGATCCCCGGTGCGGTTGGGTTTGCCTTTGCCCCTCCTGCGATTCCAGGAGTCGGCACCTCAGGCGGTGTTACCTTCGTGTTGGAGGACCGCTCCGGCAAAGGCGTCGAGTTTCTCGCGGACCAGTTGCAGAAGTACATGGAAGCAATCCGGAAGCGTCCGGAAATTTCGAGCGCTTTCACCACGGCCTTGCTTTCGGTTCCGCAAATCTTCGTGGACGTGGACCGGGACCAGGTGCTCAGCCAGGGTGTGAAGTTGCAGGATGTTTACCAGACAATGCAGTGTTTCATGGGTGGTGCGTTCGTGAATTATTTCAACCGTTTTGGACGGCAATGGCAGGTTTATGTTCAAGCGGAAGGGCAGTATCGAAACCTGGTGCAGAATCTCGGGCAATTTTATGTCCTCAACAACTCCAATGAAATGGTCCCGCTGGCAGCGCTGACGCATAGCAGTGCCACAAATGGGCCGGAGTTCACGATGCGCTACAACCTTTACCAGGGAGCCCAAATCAACGCCTCGGCCAAGCCCGGGTTCAGTTCGGCCCAGGCACTGCACGCGATGGAGGAGGTGTTCAAGGAAACGACGCCGCCAGGAATGGGTTTCGATTATCTGGGCATGAGCTACCAGGAGAAAAAAGCTCAGCAAGGT
>DASXIL010000055.1:0-4898 GCA_036497985.1 Candidatus Angelobacter sp.
GTTGCGGAAACCGTCTCGCCCGTAACCACCAGTTCAAACGCAGCCTTCTCTGAGACCGAGCGCCGCAGAATCGCCATCACCATCGCCGGAACAAACCCGATGTTGACTTCCGGATAGCCGAATTGCGCCGATTGCGCCGCAAGAATAATGTCGCAAGCCGTGGCGACGCCGCAACCGCCGGCCAGCGCTCGTCCCTGCACTGCGGCAATCACCGGCCGCGGATGGTTGCGCATCATCAGAAACAGATCGGCTGTCGCTCGCGCATCGGCCCTATTATCCAGCACGTTGTTTTGCGCCGTCTTTTCCAGGTTTGCCAGGTCCGCGCCGGAACAGAAATCAGTTCCCGCGCCCGTAAGCAGCACCACGCCGCATGTGTCATCAGCCGCCGATACGCTGAACGCCGCCTTCAATTCCGTGATGAGCTCGCCATCCAGCGCATTGCGCTTGTCCGGGCGGTTCAGCGTGATCCGCGCCACTCCATCACGCAGTTCGTAAAGAATCTTACGGTACATCGATCTCCATTCGCAGCAGCGCTGCGCCGTATGTCTTGCCCTGATTGTCCATCCGCAATGACACCAGCCCGCCGCCATCCAACGCATGATGCAGCACAAAGTTCAGCGCATGCAGGTTAGGCAACTCATATCGCTCGACAACGCCGTGGCAGATCCCGGCAAAGTGTTTCTTCACGCGCTCAGCCGTAACCTCGCGAACGAGAATCGGATAGTCCTGCGGTTTGAGTGCGATCAGGCCGATGTTGGCGTCATCGCCCTTGTCGCCTGAGCGTGCATGCGCGAGTTGTCTCAGCTGTATCTTCATTGTGACCACGGCGGCACTACGCCCGTCATGCGCGCGTATGCCACTAGCTGTCCCATATGTTCGTTGGCATGAACAATAATGCGCAGATACATTCCGTCGACCGTTGCATCCCGATCGGCGATATGCACTTTGCGTTGCAAATCGGCAGACTTTTCCGCTACGTGCGCGGCCCTCACCGCTTCCAATGAACGCTTGAGCCACTTGATCACGTCCGCCTTCGCGGTAACGGTCTTCTCCATGTCTTCTTTCAGGTCCTCCGGCATCTTCGGGCCTGTAACGCTCAGCAGATAAAAATTCGCCAGCGCAATGTGCATATAGACTTCGCTGGTGGAGCGGACTCCCTTTGCTGGACGCCACGCGAATTTGTCTTCCGGCGTCGCCTCCGCCAGCGCGATCAACTGGCTTGTAACGTGTTTCCATTCGCCATCGTAGCCTTCCCATATGCCTTCCGGCACTTTCTGCGCGACCAGCGTCTGAGTGCTCAGAAATATTATGGAGATGACAATTATCTTCTGCAAAAGCGTCTTCATATCTTCCTCTCCTCACAACTATGGCTTGCCACTATGCGCTTGCTACGTCCACTTGCGGCGCAACCGCCGTCTTGGGAATCAGCGCCGGCCAGTACGCGATAATCTCATCCACCTTGCTACGGCCCGCGTTCAGGCCTGTGACCGACGGCGGCCCATTCAGCGCGATAGGAATAATTTCTTTCAGGAATCTTTCTACCGGCGCTTTCTCCATGGCGCGTGCGCCGATACGCAGCACCACCTCGGCAATCTCAGCATCCGGCTCGCCAGACATCTCCCCGTGGCAGCCATTCACTCCTATAAATTCTGAATGAATCGCATCCAGCTTCAGCCCCAGCCGCTCCATCCGCTGGCGCAATATCTTGTCGGCTACGCGAGCCTTTTTGTACGCATCTGGCCACGAATATGCCAGCGTTGCTACGGCTTTGAAGCCGGCGGAGTAGCTGATTGAAACCTTGTATTGATCGGTCGCTGCACGACCCTTGATCTTCGATGCTCGCACCCGGTCCGCGTTCTGCTGTTCCAGTCGGATCGTTGTGAAGTCGGCAACGCCATCCGGCGTAATGTAATTCTCAGGATCGCCGATCTCATACAGCAATTGCTCCGTTACACCGGCCACGTCCACGCGCCCGCCGGTGCCGGCGTGTTTGGTGACGACGAATGTGCCATCACTCTCGGCTTCAATGATCGGATACCCAATGTTGGCAAAGTCCGGAATCGATTCCCAATCCGCCTGGCAGTTGCCGCCCGTGCATTGCGCGCCGCATTCAATCACGTGCCCCGCAATCGTCCCTGCGGCAATGCGGTCCCAGTCATCGGCCTTCCAGCCAAAGTCGCGCACCATCGGGCCAAGCGCCAGCGCAGCATCATTGCAGCGGCCCGTAATCACAATGCCCGCGCCACGGCAGAGCGCATCGGCAATTGGGAACGCGCCAAAATAAACATTGGCGCTCTGCACCCGTGACCGGATTGAACTGAGCGGCTCGCCGGTATCCATGTTGGTAAAAGCGATTCCGCGCTCCAGCATCTGGTCGAGCTGCGGCATAATGTCGTCGCCCGTCACCACGCCGATCTTGATTCTTCCTGCGTAGTCCGCTGCCTGCAGCACCGCCGCTACAGCATCCCGGCAGCCCACTGGATTCATGCCGCCGGCGTTGGTCACAACCTTCACGCCGCGTTCCACAATTTCCTTCGCGCCCCGTTTGATGACCCCGACAAAATCGTGCGCATAGCCCGCGCGCGGATCGCGCGCCTTCAGCTTTTGCAGAATCGACATGGTGATCTCAGCCAGGTAGTCGAGCGTCAGATAGTCAAGCGGCCCGCCGCGTAAAAGCTCAAGAGGAGCTTCTGCTGAGTCGCCCCAGAAGGCCGAGCCGTTCGCTATCCTTATCATCGTCCAGCCCCGGCCGCTTCACTGTTCAACCGCTCGCGCAGGACGCGCTTCAGCACCTTGCCGGTGGGGTTCTTAGGGAACTCGGTCATCACGTGAATTTCTTTCGGCACCTTGAAGCTGGCCAGCCGCGACCGCGCATGCGTCATCAGCTCTTCTTCATTCACCGTTTTTCCCGGCATCGGCACCACGCAGGCAACAACTTTCTCAATCCAGTAAGGATCGTGCAGCCCCACCACCGCTACCTCCGCCACGTTCGGGTGCG
Organism: Candidatus Angelobacter sp.; assembly: GCA_036497985.1. Lineage (GTDB taxonomy): Bacteria > Acidobacteriota > Terriglobia > Terriglobales > Acidobacteriaceae > Angelobacter. The sequence goes on from DASXIL010000055.1 coordinate 2,999, forward strand.
CCGCGATGGCTTCTTCCACTTCCTGGCTGGAAACATTTTCCCCACCGCTCTTGATCATGTCCTTCTTGCGATCAAGAAAGTAGAGCCAGCCGTGATCATCCACGCGCGCCACGTCTCCTGTGTGGTGCCAGCCGCCGCGGAACGTTGCCTCATTTGCCGCCGGATCCTCAAAATATCCCGGCGAAACACACGGCCCGCGTAGCACAATCTCTCCCGGCTTGCCCGGCTCCACATCCTTCATCTCTTCATCCACAATACGCAGTTCCAGCGGCATGTGCTGGACGCCAATCGGATCGGGTGCGGCCAGCATCCGTCCAAGCTCAGCCGGTGGCGTTGTCGATCCCAGCGCCGTGGTTTCGGTCTGTCCCCAGCAGTTGATCCACTCCGCCTGCGGCGCGATGCGACGCCAGCGCTGGAAAACCGGCGTTGGCAGGTATTGAAACACGAACAGCCGCTTCAGACTGGAAAGGTCCACCGCTTCAATCAGCGGCATGCTGATCAGTCCCACCCACACCGTTGCCGGCAAAGAGAGCGAGGTCACTTTTTGTACGGCGATGGCATGAATGATCTGTTCCGGCTTAGGCAGAGGAATGATCACGCTTTCGCATCCAGAAGCGAAGCAGCCAAATGTCATCACCAGTCCGGCCACGTGAAACATCGGCAGCGCCAGCAGATACTTCATGCTGGTGTCGCGGCCATAGTCGGCGTAACTGGCCAGCAGATAGGCATAAAAATTCAGGTGAGTCAGCACCACGCCCTTCGGCTTGGCCGTGGTGCCGCTAGTAAAGATGATCAGGTGCGTCGCTTCGCTTTCTACAAACTCTTCCACCGGCGCAGCCTCAAACTCATTCAGCGACTCGCGAAACTTGTCATCCAGAACAAAGCAGTTTGGCGGCGGCGTAAGGACCTTAGCCTGAAACATCGGCTCAACCAGCAGCGTCTTGACCCGCGTTTTCTCGAATACATACGTCACGTCTTCAGCGGTAAACATCAGGTTGATGGGCACCAGCGCCGCGCCGATGCGGGCGCAGCCAAAAAACGCAGCTACATATTCCGGCGAGTTAGTGGCAAAGATCGCTACGGAATCGCAATGCTTCACCCCTGCGGCCATCAGCTTGCGCGCCATGCGGTTGGCCAGTGCGTCCAGCTCAGCATATGTGAGCTCGCGACCCATAAAGTGGATGGCCCGCTGCTGCGGCGTTCGCGCAGCGCTGCGCCGCAACGCGTCTCCCACGTTGAAGCGATGAATCAGGTTGAACTCAAGGTCCGTCATGATTTAGCTTTTAGCCCTTAAGTTTTTAGCCTTTAGCCAAAATGAAATATCCAATACGTACTAGCCCAATACACACGACCCAAGATCTGCTAGTCCTCAATAAACAAAAGCTAACGGCTAGTGGCTAAGAGCTAATGGCTATTTTTACAATTTCTCTTCCTTCGCAATAATCTCTTTCATGATTTCTGAAGCGCCCGCGCCAATGGTGTTCAAACGCAGGTCGCGCCACATGCGCCCGATGGGATACTCCGTGGTGTAGGCAAACCCGCCGAAGATCTGCATGCAATCGTATGAGATTTTCTGCGAGAGCTCCGTGGTGTAAAGCTTGGCCATGGTGATCTCGCGCACGGCACGCTTGCCGTGATTCACTAGGTCCAGCGCGCGGTAAGTCAACCACCGTCCCGCTTCCACGGCGGTAAGGTGCTCGGCAAAGCGGTGGCGCCAGATCTGAAATTTGCCAATCGGCTGGCCGAACGCGCTTCGATCGTGGCCATACTCAATCGCCCAGCGCAGCGCTTTGTCCATCGCGGCAAGCGCGCCCAGCGACGCGACCAGCCGCTCGCCCTGAAAATTTTCCATGATGTAGTAAAAGCCGCGATCTTTTTCTCCAAGTATGTACCGGACCGG
>DASXIL010000056.1:0-5177 GCA_036497985.1 Candidatus Angelobacter sp.
TGTGAAAGAACCCTCTGGAGGCTGAGTCCCAAGGTGGCGAGCATTGCGTTCTTGCTGACCCGCTGGGTGTCAACTGTATCGGGCGCTGACTGCGCTTTCCTTGTTTCTCACTCTGCCTATCGACCTTCCTGTCCCTGACAAAGAATCCATCTGGTCTTGACCTACACCGTAACCAGAAGTGCGGTCTTTTGCCGCCGCAAGCGAATCCAATGTTGCAGATTGTGCGTCAAACAAGCCCATAGCGCTTCACAGCGAACTTTCTCCAGCCCCCGCACGTGAAACTGCCGCAGGCCCAGCTTGGCCTTGATCCATAGGTTGCGAAATTCCGCTATGGCTCCGCGCTTTCGATACTCTGCCTGCGCGGCTTCGGTCTTCATCTTGGCGCGAAAAGCCATCATGGCCGGGCTTTCCTGGCTCCGCGTCAGCGAACGCCCGTGCTTTTTGTTCCCCGGACAACAGTACGTTTTCAGGGGGCAGCTTCGGCAATCCTGGTTCTTGGCTTTGTATTTAGATTGCTGCATGCCGTCCTTCTTCTGCTGCCCCTCATAACTTAGGATTTTCCCCGCAGGACACACGTAATAGTCTTGCTCAGCATCGTAGACAAACACATCCGGGGCATAGCGCTGCTGGCCCCGTTCCCCTTTCTTGGCGGCATCATCGGCTAAGCTCCCTAACAGGTCTACTTGGTGTTGCGCCACTGCCTCTACGTTCTCCCGGCTGATGTACCCGGTGTCCACCAGAACCTGTTCCGGCGCCTTCCCAAAACGTTCCTCCATCCGCTCCACCGCAGGAATTAATTGCCCAAAGTCGTTGCCCGCCTGCGTCGTCTCCACGTCTACGATTAAACCCTGCACCGTGTCGCTGGCAATCTGCACGTTATAACTGGGAGCGAATCCACCTTCGTTCTGCTTCATGATCCGGGCTTCTGGATCGCTCATGCTTACCCGGGCTTCGCGCTTGGCTTCCTCACTCTTCTTTTGCTCCCGCAGCTTCTCCATCTCCTCTAACGCCAGCTGCAATCGTTCCACTTTCTCCCGCGCCCTCTGCTCTGCCGCCTGTCTCTTGCTCTCCTCTTCTTCCGCCGCCTCTTCCAGTTGCCGCACCACCTCCCGAGCTTTTTCCAGATGCGCTTGCAACGTCTCTTCCCGGCGAAAGCTCTTCCCGCTCGCGCAAGCCTTGATCTTGGTCCCGTCCAGCGTCACCTGCTCCAAGTTGATGAATCCTTCCACGCTCGCCGCCCCTAACACTTGCGCGAACAATTCATCCAACTCTTCCTTCTTCTGCACTCGAAAATCCGACAAGGTGTGATGGTTCACTTTCTCCATCCCCGTCAGCCACCAAAACGCCGGGTCGTATTGGCAGCGCCGCTCGATCTCCCGCGCCGCTCCAATCCCTCGGCTATAAGCGTATACCCACAACGCGATCAGCAGTTGCGGATGCGTCGCCGGCCGTCCCCCTTGCTCCTCGTTCCTCTTGATCCCTTCGTAGTAGCCGCTTAAATCCAATCCTCCGATCGTCTCCCACAGCAAACGGGCGGGATGATCGGCTTCCAGTAAGCGGTCCACTTCCACCGATCGAAACCACATCTGCGCACGATCGATTGTCTTCATCAGCGGTGGAGCAGCAACTCCGCTCTTCTTTTCTTCGCTCATGCGCTCAGACTAACCGCTCTCTACTCCTTGTCAATACCATTCAGAGCATCCTCCATGGGTTTATTCACAGCTTCCGTGCCTCCGTGGTAAGTTTTTTCTCCCGATTGCGGCGACTTCCTCAATCTGGCAACTTCCCGCTGAACAACTCTTCTAACCCCGCAGCCGGGCAGCGCACGCCCACATAAAACGTGCCGAACAAGGCATACACGGCGCTGACTTCATCAAAGCGCATCTCGTAAATCAGTTTCTTGAAGATCAGCGGATCGTCGGCAAAAAGGTCTACGCCCCATTCCCAGTCGTCAAAGCCAATCGACCCCGTGATGATCTGCCTGACGGTCCCGGCGTAGCGGCGGCCGACCAGCCCGTGTTCTTCCATCTGGCGCTGGCGCTCTTCAATGGGCAGGCTGTACCAGTTCTTGTCTTCACCCCGGCGGCGGTCCATGGGATAAAAGCAGATATAGCGGTTAGGCGGAATCTGCGGAAACAGCCGCGGACGCATCGCCTCGGTCTGGCGCTTGATCGTCTCTTCGATTACCTCATTCCACTCCGGTGAATGCGGCTGAGTTCCCTGCTCACGCAAGGCGCGATACATCTTTACGGAAGAGTCATACAGGCCAAGCTCAACCACAGACAGGTAAGACGTGGTCTGCTCCAGATAATCGCTCAGCCGCAGGCGTGAAATGGCCAATTCAGCGGCTTTGAGCTGGTCAAAAGAGTTGCGGAAATGCACTACCAGCAGGTCGCCTTTATGGCCGAGCAAAGAAAATATTGCGGTCTGCCCGGCAACATCGTTTTCCATCTTCAGCAGCGCGGCTGACGCTTCATCGGCAATCTCATGCTGCTGTGCCGGGCTCAGCTTGCGCCATTCCGCCCAGCGGAAGCGAAACATCTGGTGCAGAACGCTGGAGCCTTCAAGCGTCAGCGGTACCGCGTGCAGGTTACTGCTCGGGATTTTCATCTCTGCCTTCGTGGTGGTTGCCATCTTTAACTTTTGCCTTCTTCCCTATGCCTATTGTGATTGTAAGCCCGCTGCTTTAGATTTTGTGTCATGCCCGTTGCAAAAACGCCCGCTGCCAAGACCAAGTCCCGAGCCAAGCCGCCTGCCAAGGCCGCTCCCGCGAAGTCCAAACCCGCCAAGACTAAAGCGCCCGGCGGCAAGTATGATCCGCTGGCCCATGAACGCGTCAAAGACATTCTAAATCGGCTGGACCAGCGCTACACCAATGTCAGGTGCGCGCTGCACCACAACAATGCCTGGGAGCTGCTGATTGCCACCATCCTGTCAGCCCAATGCACTGATGTGATGGTGAACAAGGTCACGCCAGGACTTTTCCAGAAATATCCCACACCGCAGGTCATGGCGTCCTCCACTCCGGAACAGCTTGAGCCCGACCTGCGGCCAACCGGCTTTTATCGCAATAAGGCAAAATCAGTGGTTGGTGCGTCCAAAGCGATCGTGGAAAACTTTGGCGGCCAGGTCCCGGACGAAATGGACAAATTGCTCACTCTTCCGGGCGTAGCGCGTAAAACGGCAAACGTGGTGCTTGGCTCATGGTTCGGACAAGCAGTGGGAGTGGTGGTTGATACCCATGTCCACCGCATCTCTCGACGACTGGAACTCACAAAGGCGGACGATCCAAAAAACATTGAGCAAGACCTGATGAAAGTGGTCCCCCAGGCCAAGTGGATCGACTTTTCTCATCAGATCATCCATCACGGACGCGCGCTGTGTATTGCGCGAAGGCCGAAATGCGCCGAGTGCCCGCTCGAAAATATTTGCCACGCCGCAGATAAGACCTGGTCAACGGTGGAAATACATAAAACGGCGAAACCGTAAAAAGAATCCCCACGTAGATACGGAGGCACAGAGAACAGCAAATGTCTGTATTCCTTGTTGTCTTGAGCCGACACTTTTTGAAGTCGAAACGGAAATCACCGACCGCTTGATTAAGCGCCGAAGGCGCGAAATTATTGAGCCCACCCTGAGGCGAGCGCAGCGAAGCCGAAAGGGTGGGTTGGCCCGAAAATAAGATCAGCCCCGGAGGGGCGGAACAAATAAATATGAAGCACACGCGTCCCATCGCTCTTTTCATACTCGCATTAATCACCATTTCCGAGGCTATTTCACAAACGCCCAAACAATCCGTACCCGCCGCCATCACCAATCCCGCGCAGATCACATCAAAACAGAAGTTCGATATCCAGCCCTTCACCGTGGAAAAGCTCTACATGACGCGCGCCATCGGCGACAGCTCGTGGTCGCCCGATGACAAGCAGGTCGCTTTCATCTCCAATATCACCGGTCGCAACAATATCTGGCTGGTCTCATCGCAGAGCGGCTGGCCCACGCAACTTACCGTCAGCAATCAACGCCAGGCAAACATCGCATGGTCGCCCAAGGGCCGCTGGATTGCCTACAACTCTGACTATGACGGCAATGAGCAGTGGGACCTGTTTCTTGTCTCCACCAGCAATGGACAGGTCGTGAACCTCACCAACACGCCTGAAGTCTCTGAGGAAGGCGCGGCATGGTCGCCAGACGGTGAAAAGCTGGCTTACAGCGTGAAGCTGAAACAATCGCCCAACTACGAAATTGACGTTATTGAGATCCTGACCAAAAAGGTCACGCACCTTACCAGCAACACACCAGCGCAGCTAAGTAATATCAATGCCATCTGGTCGAGAGACGGCAAATGGATTGTCTTCACCCAGCAGAATTCCGCGGGAAAAGACGCTAATGTTTTCATCGTGAGCGCAAGTGGTGGTCGAGCAACGAATCTCACGCTGCACGAAGGCGAGCGAAACTTCACAGCGTCTGACATTGCGCCCGACGGCAAGACGGTGCTAGTCACATCGAATGCCGCAAACGGCTATGAGAATGCCGGACTGCTGGATGTTGCGACTAAAAAAATCACCTGGCTCACCACCGACAAATGGGAGGTATCTTCCGGCAAGTTCTCTCCTGACGGCAAGCGCCTTACCTGGACTGCAAACATTGACGGACAGCAGGACATCTACATCTATGACATCGCCGCGCGACAGGCGCATGCGCTGCCCGTGGCCAAAGGCATCAATTCACTGGCCGGCGCTGAGACCGCCTTCAGCCATGACGGAACACGTTTGCTTTACTCGCATAACGGCCCGAATGCGCCAAATGACATCTGGAATTATGACTTCGAGGGCCAGAAATCGTTGCAGATCACACACTCGCTGGTGGCAGGTATCCGGAGTGAAGATATGGTTGAGCCGTTTCTGATTCACTATCGAAGTAAGGACGGCAAATGGCAGATCTCGGCCTCCGTTTACGTGCCGTACAATGCGGAGAAGAATGGCCAAAACGCCGCCATCGTCTACGTTTACGGGGCGCCGACGGCGCAGACACTCAGCTCCTTTAACCGTGGCATTCAATACTTGGTGAACCAAGGTTATTTTGTTATTGCGCCGAGTTATCGTGGCTCAACCGGCTACGGCAAAGAGTTTGAAGACGCCAATCATTTTGATATGGGCGGTGGCGATCTAGAAGAC
>DASXIL010000057.1:0-5622 GCA_036497985.1 Candidatus Angelobacter sp.
TGCTCGGAATAAAAAGTGATTCAGGCCGAAGCGCTGTTACACATCGTTTCTCCGCACAAGCTGTGCTGGTGGTAATGCAGGTCGCGGCTTCAGTGCTCTTGCTCGTGGGCGCAGGCCTGCTTACGCGGACGCTCTGGCACGCCTCGCAGGTTCGTTTGGGATTTGATCCAGAGCATACTGTTGTTGCGTCTACCGACTTCATCCGCCAGGGCTATGAGAAAAACGCAGCGGCAAATCTGCTGGATCCACTGCTCGATTCGCTTGCTGCTCAGCCTGGGGTGGAATCAGCCGCTTTGGGTCCGACGCCAATGAGTGCAAACATGTGGACGAGCGTGAAGCTGGAAGGACATATCTCCGGCGAAGGCAAGAAAATCGGAATACTGGGCAGCCGCGTAAGCCCAGGATATTTCAAGACGGTTGGCATTCCTTTGCTGAGCGGACGAGACTTCACACGTTCCGATGCCGCGAACGCGCCAGGAGCGGCACTCATCAGTGAAACGGCTGCGGGAAAATACTGGCCGCATGAAAGTCCTCTGGGTAAGCACATCGGGCAGGTGGGGATACATGATCAGACGTTCGAGATAGTAGGCGTTGTGGGTGATACCGCGAATTACGATTTGCGACGTGGGCCGCCGGCCATCTTCTACTTTCCGCTGGACCAGAGCTACCTGATGTTTCCATGGCAACCTGATGTTTCCATGCTGCTACGTGGACCAGGCGGGCCGGGACAATTGTTCGGTTCTGTTCGCAAGGCAGTTGCCGGGGTTGATTCAGCCTTGCCGGTCTTCCACGCACAGACGCTGAGAGAGCATGTGGCTGGCGCATTGGGGCAGGAGAAATTTCTGGCAAAGCTGCTCCTGGTTTTTGCTCTGGTCGCTATCACGCTCGCTGCTGCGGGTGTGTTTGGACTGATGTCATACAGCACAGAAAGGGGAACGCACGATTTCGGCGTGCGCATGGCCTTGGGCGCTCAATCTCATCATGTTCTCTGGCTCGTCTTGCGCAACGGCCTCATGCTCGCGCTTGTTGGATTGGTGGTGGGTCTGGGGGCGGCGTTGTGGCTCACGCGCCTTGTCTCAAGTCTGCTTTTTGGCGTTACGGCAAACGATTCAGCAACGTTTGCTGCCGTCGCGGCAGTAACATTGCTGGTTGCATTGTTGGCTTGTTATCTCCCGGCGCGTCGAGCAACGCGTGTAGACCCGCTCATGGCGCTCCGGAGCGAATAAGAATGTGCTTCAGGAGTTATTGCGCCGGCAACGTATCCTCGAAACTGAAGAACTGTTCAACTTTCGTTATCTGCAAAGCGGCGCGGACGCGCGGCTGGACCGCCACCAGCAGCAGGCGGCGTCCATCCTTTTGCCGGTTGACGTAAATGCTCATCAGAGCGCCGATGCCGGTGGAGTCGATATAGGGAACACCGGAAAAATCCAGCGCCAGCGTTTTTGATTTGTCGGCGCGCACTCGCTCTTGGAATTCAAAAAAGGTGGTAATCACAAGCGGTCCGGTCAGCCGCCACACCGCATCGGCGTGGGCCGTGGCCGGCAGTTCGTCAATGGTTAGCTTGTCATCGTGCATGGTTGAATATATTAGCTGTCACAGCTTTGGTGATTGTTAACAGGTTGTTAATTATGTTACCAACGTGGAAAATTTGCGTGAAATTATAGAAACGCAAAAACCGCGGCCCAGCCCCGCAGCGGCGTGCCTCAGGCTGGGTGGCCCTGAGAAAATATGCGTCTGAATTCTCGGGATGCTGTTCAATAAATTTATTCAGCGTTGGCAGAGTGGACTTGGTTTCTTCAATGTCCTTTAGATGGTTGACGATTTCAAACAACTGCCGGTCGGCTTGGGTCGGCTCGGTGAATTTCTTTGGTTCCCCGGTCAATTCGGGCGGTTCTGACACGTCCTCAATCTTGACAGCTGATGTTTGGGAACACATGGCGGCATTGTCGCAAGGAGCAGGCTGAACAAGAAAAATGAGCGCATATCGGAATGGCAACTCCTTCCTACTCTATCTTCCGGGCGGTCGGTGCCCTTTGCCGATGCAACAACAGAAGACGCAAGGTTTTAGATGATACATCTGCCTTATTGAATTGTGCGCTCTGGCCCCTCGCGAAACACTCGAAGTGCTCCATCCACGACCGTGTGCTTTCCGCAGCCCGCGAATAACCGCCAAAATGATAAACTTAAGAGTTTGCCCCCAACATCTCAGCTCTTCATATAGGGTTCTCATATGGCACAAGCAACGGATATTGCAATCGTAAGCGGCGCGCGCACGCCCATGGGCCGCTATTGCGGCAAATTGCGCGACTTTACCGCCATGGACCTGGCCACGGTCGCCAGCCAGGAAGCCATCCGGCGTTCCGGCGTCGATCCCAAGGAATTTGATCATGCCGTTTTCGGCAACGCGCAGCAAACGTCCGGCGACTCGCTCTATGGCGCGCGGCACGTTGCGCTCAAGGCCGGGCTACCCATTGAAACTCCGGCGCTCACGGTGAACCGCCTCTGCGGATCGGGGATGCAGTCCCTGGTGAATGCCGCGCAGATGATCCAGCTGGGCGAAGCGAGCACGGTGCTGGCCGGCGGGATGGAATCCATGTCGCAGGCGCCTCACGTTGTCCGTGGTGCGCGCTGGGGGCTAGGCCTGGGCGAAGGCAAGCTGGAAGACTCGCTCATGGTGGCCCTGCTGGACACATATTGCGGTCTTTACATGGCGAACACCGCTGAGCTTTACGCCGAGCAGCAGGGCATTACGCGCCAGCACATGGATGAATTCTCTCTCCAGTCGCAACAGAAAGCCGGTGCAGCGCAGAAGGCCTGTCGTCTGGCGGAAGAGATTGTCCCGGTGGCGCTCAGGAATCGCAAAGGCGAGCCCACGGGTGAGATGTTTGAGAAAGACGATCATCTCCGTCCGGAGACCACGATGGAAGGCCTGGCCAAATTGAAGGCTGCCTTCGGCAAAAACGGGACTGTTACGGCCGGCAATGCCAGCGGCATCGTGGATGGCGGCGCAGCCGTGGTGATGATGACTCTTGATCAGGCTGAGAAACGCGGTCTGAAACCCATGGGACGCATCGTGAGCTGGGGCATTGCCGGCGTCGATCCCAAGATCATGGGCAGCGGCCCAGTCCCGGCCTCGCGCGCGGCGCTCAAGAAAGCCGGACTAAAGCTGGACGACATCGATTTGATCGAAGTCAATGAAGCCTTTGCCGGGCAATACCTCGCCGTCGAGAAAGAGCTTGGTCTTGATCGCAACAAAGTCAACGTCAACGGCGGCGCGATTGCGCTGGGACATCCGCTGGGAGCTACAGGCACGCGGTTGGTGATTACGCTGCTGCACGAACTGCGCCGTCGCAAAGCTCAGTACGGGCTGGCGACAGCATGCATCGGCGGCGGGCAGGGTATTGCCATGATCGTGGAGAATTTGGAGCGGTAGGAAAAGAATCTTTACCACAGAGGGCACAGAGGAACACTGAGAAGTTTTTTCTTTGCTCTAACAGTTTATTTCCAAGAGTTTTTCGGGCGTGAAATTTCTGGCTAAACCTCCGTGTCCCTCTGTGTCCTCTGTGGTAAAAAAGGAAAATTATGCAGACCAAAAAAGTTGGTGTACTCGGTTGTGGCCTGATGGGCTCGGGCATTGCCCAGGTCAGCGCCGTTGCTGGCTACGACGTAACCGTGCTGGAGCAGGAACAGAAGTTTCTCGATAAAGGCTTTGCCGGCATCGAGAAGTCGCTGGCCAAGTTTGCGGAAAAACCGGAGAAGACCGGCATCACGCCCGAGAAGGCCAAAGAATCCCGTGCACGCATCAAAGGGACAATCAGCCAGAAAGACCTTGCTGATTGCGACATCATCATTGAGGCCATCATTGAGAACGTGGATGTGAAGAAGAAGACATTCGCGGAACTTGATGCGATCGTGAAAAAAGACGCCATCTTTGCCAGCAACACTTCTTCCATTTCCATCACTGAAGTTGCGGCTGCTACCAAACGAGCAGATCGCTTCGTCGGGCTGCACTTCTTCAATCCTGTGCCGCTCATGAAACTGGTTGAGGTGGTCCGCACCATCGCCACGGACAACGCCGCGTTTGAGAAGGCCTATGAATTCGGTAAGAGCCTGGGCAAAGTGCCGGTCCGCACCAGCGACAAGACCGGCTTCATCGTGAACCGGCTCCTCGTCCCTTACATGCTTGACGCGATCCGTGCCTATGAAGAAGGCGTGGGCTCCATTCCTGATATCGACAACGCCATGAAGCTGGGGTGCGGCTATCCCATGGGCCCGTTCACGCTGCCGGATTTTGTGGGACTCGACACAACTTATTACATTACCCATGTGATGTTTGACGAGTTCCGCGAACGCCGCTTTGCTTCGCCCCCGCTGTTGAAGCGGCTGGTCATGGCAGGATGGTACGGACGCAAAACCGGCAAAGGGTTTTACGATTACGCGGACCCTTCCAATCCAGTACCTTGTTTTTAATCCCGAAGCGAAACCGGGGCCCCCAGCGCGCGTTCTTTGCGCGGTGGGGCGGGGAAGCGAGGGATCGCTATCATGCCGAGACTTCTTCACTTCTATGTTTACATTCTGGCAAGCCTTAGTGGAACCTTATACGTAGGACTTACCGACAATTTGAAAAAGCGTATCGAGGAGCACAGATTAGGGTTGGTGGACAGCTTCACCAAGAAATACAAAGTGAACCGTCTTATGTATTATGAAATTTTCCGTCATGCCGATGCGGCTGCTGTTAGAGAAAAGCAGATTAAGAAATATCGCCGTGAGAAGAAAATCGCTTTATTTGCCCAGAGCAACCCGCATTGGGAAGACCTGAGCAAAGATATCAGTTGGACATCCAAGAAAATGTTGATGTGAGTCCCTGTAGATCCGGTTGAAGGTAGGGTTCCCTCGCTGCGCTCGGGATATTTAGAAACATGGAAAATCTCAAAGTCGAAAAGAAAAACCAGATCGCTTACGTCACCATTGATCGCCCCAAGGTGCTGAACGCGTTGAACATGACCACCATGCAGGAGCTGTGGCAGGTCTTCAGCGACCTGAAAGACGACAAGCAGGTTCGCGTCGTCATCCTAACCGGCGGAGGCGAGAAAGCGTTTGTTGCCGGCGCAGACATCAATGAGCTGGCAAAGAACAATCCGGTTGAGGCCAAGGCGTACACGCATAAAGGCCAGGCCACGCTCGACCTGATTGAGAACCTTGGCAAGCCGGTGATTGGCTGCATCAATGGCTTCGCTCTGGGCGGTGGATGCGAGATTGCCATGGCCTGCACCATGCGCCTGGCCAGTGAGAATGCAAAGCTTGGCCAGCCTGAAGTAAAACTCGGGCTCATCCCCGGTTATGGCGGCACGCAGCGGCTGCCGCGGTTGGTCGGCACGGGACTGGCGATGCAGATCCTTCTCACAGGAGAGATGATTACCGCACAGGAAGCGCACCGCATCGGGCTGGTGAATGAAGTTGTTCCGGCTGACCGCCTCATTCCGCGCGCGGAGGAAATTGCGCAGAAAATTATCGGCATGGCTCCGCTGGCGATCCAATACTGCATGGAAGCCGTGAACCAGGGCACGAACATGACATTGTCTGAAGGCCTTTTTCTTGAAGCCACGCTGTTCGGCATGTGCT
>DASXIL010000058.1:0-5630 GCA_036497985.1 Candidatus Angelobacter sp.
CTGCAACGCGCGATTAATGGAAGCCAGCGCCTCTGAATATTTTTTCTGATGGTCCTGCGCCAGTGCAAGATGGTACCAGATATAAGGATCTGGCTGGCTTTGGTTCAAATCAGCCGAAAGCTTTAATTCCTTCTCTGCTCCCAGGTCGTCCGCTGTCTTCAGCGCAACGATTCCCAGCGCCGAATGGGCCATCGACTGCAACGTATTCTTGTATACCTTTACCTGCTCAGGGCTTGCGTTCTCTGGTGGCGTAAAAGCCAAGTCGAGAGTATCCAGCGCGTGCGTAGCGTTTTTCTTTACTTGCGCAACTTTTGCCTGCCTATCAGTATCGGCGTCGCTCAAGCTGTCCGCGAGAACCGTTGCCGTAAGTACCAGCGCGATTGAATTGTCAGGATCAAGGCGCAATACTTTCTCTCCCACACTCAACATTTTTTCCGGATTGTTTTCGTTTTGATATTCATGCATCGCCTTCGAATAAAGGTAAGACTTTAATTCACTGCCGGGATATTTGGTCGCGAAATCATCAGCCGCCTTCTCTGAAGCTGCTCCGCCAGTGATGGCATAAGCAGCGTTGTAGTCGTTGAACTCAGGATGTGTCTTGGCTTGCGGCACGTGCTTGCCTGCCGGCTGCGCTTGTTTACCGTTACCGCTGGCCGGCTGTTGCGCCATCAAAGCTGCGCTAAACCAGCACAGCATCACAAGAAGGAGGCTAGTCCCTTTAAATTTCTTCATGGCTTAGCTGCCCTTCCCGCCTTGTATGGCGCTGCCAACCCTCGTTCGGCTGCGCCTCGGGTATCGGCAGAAGGATCACCCGCAGCCAAGGCTGCCCGATAATGTTCCACTGCAACTTCGCGCTTTTCCTGTATATCGAAGATCCGGCCAAGGTATATGTGGCTCCAAGCCAGCATCCGGGGATCATGCACCGACTCCACAGCTTGTTCAAAGCTCGCCCGGGCCTCTTCCATCTTGCCGGTGAGCGTAGCGATTCTGGCCAAAATGAAAACCGCGTGTCCTGGAGCGTCACCTCCATGATTGTGTTGGAGCACCTCATTCGCGAGCTTCTGAGCGCCGTCACGATCGCCGGCCGCAAGCTTCTGCTCGGCAATATTCAGCAGGCGTTCTTCATTCGGCGCCGGCTGCACTGCACTCACAATTTCCGGCGTTGCCTGATCGCGAAATACTACTTCTCGCGCCCTTTTTCGCTCCCGCTCCAGGCTGATTGTGTGCAGCAGGTTGCCATAGGCATTTTTCAGCCCGGTTGAGTCTTTTTCAAATTCGCCCAACTGATCGTAAAAGACGCGGGTCAGTACGAACCCTTCTTCCACTGACCGCTGCACGTAAGCGTTTCTGGCGGCTTCGTTGGATTTGGGAATGGTAGTGCGAGCTTCAATTGCACGAATCAAGCACTCATTGACCATGAGCGAGATATCGTTCTTGAATGCCGTTGCCATTGGGGCCGTTCGCACGTCTTCCAGGATGGGCTCCAATTGTTTCAGCGTGTTTCCGTGAGAAAGCGCCATCGGATCGAGCACAAAATGAAGATAGGTATGGCGAATCTCCGGAAATCGCACGTGTTTTTCATGGTCGGGCGAGATAACCATGTAGTAGTTCGTTCCGAAGTTTCTGGAATCCACCTGCGCCGGAGAAAGCAGCGGCTCCATGTAAATCACAAATCGCTGGCCAGGATAATTGCTGAACGGCACCTTTAAATAAAGGTCCGTTTGGGTAAGCAACTGGGAAACCGGATCGTGAAGCTGATTGACCAAAGCCTGGTATTCAGGCTGATGCCTTTGCCAGATGGCTCCAATATTTGCCGTCTGGTAAAACTTTCTTAAAGGCGAAATGACACCGAGCACACGCCCGGCGTCTGGGGCCAGATCAGCTTCCGGAATTGCAGGAGCAAACTCCGGCGCAGGTCCCAACTCCAACGCGAGAGAAAGATAAGGTGTTACATCATTCTCTTTGCCGGGAATCTGGTGGTCGATCCAAAATTGGCATACTGCATTCCCTGCCTGTTTTGCCTCTGGGGACTGTGTCAAGGCACTGTGAACTTCCGTCCGAACCGACTGACGAAGCGGCATGGAAGTTTCCAACCCGGCATCGTAGCCACAGCTGTTCAGGGCTGTGGCCAGGGTAAAAAACGTCTCGCTGACTTCCAGTTGCGCTTTGGTGGCCTGCGCTAAGGATGTGCCGGAAGCCGCTGTGAACAGCAGTACAGACCAGAAAAATGGTTGAAGTTTCCGCTTCAGAGTTCCCTCCAAATGTGTGGGGAAACTTAAGTTTAGGCCAGAAAAACAGAAAGGGTCAAACCCTGAGGATCTGACCCTGGTCTGACCCTTCCAGACAAGCAGAAAGCCTATCCCTTAACGTTTATATGGGAAAAGGACATGATTGCCTTTCCCGGAACAGGCCGGCCAAAGGACTGGGCCGGAACGAAAATGGTAAACAGCAAAGCGCGGTTCAACTGCGCCTTTACTTCTTCGTCGTCGCGCCCGGAAATAATACGGAAGTTCTCCACGCGGCCCGTGGTATCCACATACGTTTCAATGACCACCGGGGAATCCAGGCTCAACTGGTTCTCAGGATACTCAGAGACCTGCAGCCGCGGGGGCGTGTAAAAGGTTGACGGAACATCGTCATTGGCGCTGACCTGTGCCGGCACCAGCAGCACGATCAATGCACCAAAGAAGACAACTGCGGAAAGAACGCCTGCGGTAGCCGGGACCATGAAGCCCTGAAACGTATTTCCCAGTCGCAGAACGCAACGCTGGAATAATCCCAGCGAATTGCGCGAACGGGTACTGGAAATGGCTACGCGGATCTTCAACGCCAGATCAGAGGGGGGCTGACGGCGTCCAAGCGATGCAACCAGCGAGCGTGTATTTTCCAAAAGCGCGTATTCTTTCTGGCAATCCGCGCATTGCTCCAGATGGGCGAAGATCTCATGCATCTCCGTACCACTGACGGCGCGGTCCAGATACGATGAGAACAGGGGCTGGGCCTCTATACATCTCATGACTGTGCCTCCACTTCTGATTGGGCCGGAGAACGGTGATTCGTTTCCAGCTTGTTTACCCCCACCTCAGTACCCATTTCGTTGACGAAAGTCTCCAGTCGTTTCTTTAGAGCATCGCGGCCGCGGATTAGGCGTGACTTTACGGTTCCCAGCGAAATCTGCAGCACCTCTGCGATCTCTTCATACGCGAGCCCTTCAATATCACGCAGCACCACGGTTGTACGATAAGGCTCAGGAATTTGTTTCAATTCCGTCTCCACCCGTGCTCGCACTTCTTCATGGGCAAAGATCTCCAGCGGCGATTCACGCTTGTCTGCCAGCGTGTCACACAGCCCAAACGAATTTCCGTCCTGGTCTATGTGGGCTTCCATGGAAGTTTCTTTGCTCTTGTGCCGGAACCACCAGCGCCTCTGGTTGGAAGCCTCATGGATCGCGATGCGGTAGAGCCACGTTTTCAGGCTGCATTCGCCATTGAAACGCTTCATGCCGCGAAAGACTTTGAGAAAGACTTCCTGTGTGGTGTCCGCGGCGTCTGCAGGGTCGGTCAGAATGCGGTACACAAGGCTATAAATCGGCTGGTGATAATGGGTCACAAGCCAGTTGTAAGCCTCTTCAGAGCCGGCCTTCAGCTCGGCAATAATTGAAGCCTCTTCGGCTCTTATGCCGATTGCGCTGGCGATGTTTCCCAATGCTGTTACTCCCGCCACTCTTCTCATGGCGTCACCCCAATTTTCTCAAGATATGGGCGCCGCTACAACTAATTTAGCGGTAACGGCAGTAACCTGCCCACGGGATACAGCAATTCCTTCAGATAGATAGACCCCGTTACGGGCTCACAAGTTCCAGCTTCTTGGAAATTAGTGAGGAGAAGAGGAAGCCTGCGCTGGAGCGGCAGGCGCCTGGGCAGGTGGGCTGGAAGTCTTTTTCTTTGTGGACTTTGGGCGCTTACGGGGAGGAGTATCGTTTTCGTCGATCACAACCACTTTTTTCCCCGGAACAAGCGTTCCTGGGGCCTGTCTCGCCTGCACGGCATTGGCCGCAGCCCGGTTAGCAGCTTCCATTTTCCCAGCCGCCTGCTCTATATAGGTTGATAAGTTTTGCCGGACAGTGTCCAAAGCGGTGGCATCGCCTTCCAAAGGTTGGTATTCCTCTTTCCTGCCAAAGGCCCCTGCGGCCTCAGCCATGGAACTGAGAAATTCATAAACAACATTCAAATTGTGATAGAGCTTAAAGCTCGCCAGCACCCCACCTCGGCTGCTCTGGACATCGCTAATCAGGCCGGGAACGGCGTTGGTAATGTTCTTCTGCAATGAATCCGCAACTTGTTGCATCTGTTGTTTTTGCTGGGAGTCAGTCTTCCATTTTTCGATGCGCAGCTTTCCGATGTTGACGTTGGCTGAACTGGTGGCCTGCTGGATTTGTAACAGGATGGTGTTCAGATCGCTTGGTGGTGGCGCTTGCGTCTGCGGATTCATCGGAGCCTGCTGGGCTATCCCGCTATAGCCGAGAAAAAATATAAGGACGAGAACTAGGATTTTCGCAGATTTCATGGGGGAACACTCCTGCAAATACTCAGATGTGAATCGCCGACCTCGGGGTTACTCCCTTAACGCTTTAAGCTGTCACTTACGGTTCACAGTCGAGCCAACACAACCTTATTAGGATACACAAAAGCCCTCCGATTGTTCGCCAGATGTCGCCAGCCCAGGCAGCTTTTGCCACCCGCCTTTTGGCCCCTCAAATTGCCGGTGATCCCGGGCCAGAGTTAAGAATTGTTACCCCCTCTGAAACGGTCGAATCCGACGCCTCTTTCAGTCATCTAATAATTAACTAAACAGTTAAGAGATATTAAGGGAACGATATTTTGGAGGAGGCCATGAAAAAAGATCTAAACACATTTTTAGCTGCGGTTTTGGCGTTGGGAACCACCGGATTGGCATTTGCCGCTTCCGTTGACCAGGCTTCCCAAAAGGTCACATCCAGCGCCGATGCGCGCCTTGAACAGCGGCTTTCCGGCGAAATCCGCCATGAACTCAACATGATTCCGCAATTCACGGTCTTCGATAATCTCTCTTACCGTGTAGACGGCGGGACAGTTACTTTGTTCGGTCAGGTCCGGGACGCAATTGTGAAGGATTCAGCCGAAGCACGCGTAAAGCACCTGGAAGGCGTGGAGCGCGTGAACAACCAGATCGAAATACTTCCGGCATCATTCAATGATGACCGCATTCGCCGTCGCGTAGCCTTGGCGGTCTTTAACGATCCGCGCCTGTTCAACTACGGAATCCAGTCCACGCCCCCGATTCACATCATCGTGAAGAACGGCCATGTGAACCTGGAGGGCATGGTGCGGACTCAGACGGATAAAGACGACGCGTTCATTCGCGCCAACGGCGTGCCCGGAGTTTTCTCCGTGCAGAACAACCTGCAGGTGGAACAGCCAAAGAAGGGCTAAGACATCGGCAATTTCGTCCGAGATGAGAGACGCAGCTCCGCTGCGTCTTTTCTCTTATCTTTTATCTTCCTAGCTTCGGCATAGATATTGACTATATGCATCTTGAGAATCATTGCTCCAGACGATAAATCAACCATTCCTGATCTGTTGCAAATTGGC
>DASXIL010000059.1:0-7300 GCA_036497985.1 Candidatus Angelobacter sp.
CCATGTTCGCGCAGATGAAAGTATGCGGCTTCTTCACCACGGCGTCCGGTGTGGAGATGCTGTGGGCCGGAAGCTTTGCGGGGTAGAAGCCGGGCAAAGGAATCAAGAGCGCGGAGTGTGAGGCGGGTTAGCGTGCCGGAAGCAGACATAAAAATAGCCGCGAATCAACGCAAATGAACACGAATCATACCAAACATCTCTTCTAATTCGCGTCTTTTCGAGCTTATTCGCGGCCTGAACGCTACTTGTTTTCTTTCTCCACGATGCCGATGCACTCTTCCAGTACATCCATGGCGATGTCCGCTTGTTCCTGTGTTACGACCAAGGGTGGCGCAAGGCGGATGGAGTTTTCGCCGGCGCCAAGGAACAGCAAACCGCGCTCAAACGCCAGCTCGACAATGCGCTCGCGTTCGTCATGGGCGATGGCTTTGGTCTTCTTATTTTTCACGATTTCCACGCCGATCATCAGGCCGCGGCCCCGCACGTCGCCGACCATGGGATGAGTCTTCACCCAGCCACTCAGGCGCTTCATCATGTGGCTGCCCACAACTTCAGCGTTCTTGATGATGGCTTCGCTTTCCAGAACGTCCATCGTTGCCATGGCAGCTTCTATGCAGACCGGATTGCCGCCGAAAGTGGAGGCATGCGAGCCAGGGACCCAGTCCATAAGCTCAGCACGAGCCAGCATCACGCCCAGCGGCATGCCGGAGGCGATGCCCTTGGCAATGGTGATGATGTCAGGCTCAACGCCGGTGTGCTGGATGGCCCACCATTTGCCGCTACGTCCCGCGCCGCTCTGGACTTCATCGGCCACAAGCAGGATGCCGTGCTTGTCGCAGATACGGCGCAGTTCGCGCATGAACTCGGTGGGAGCCGGCAGGTAACCGCCTTCACCCTGGATGGGTTCAATAAAGATCGCTGCGCATTCTTCCGGCGGCATGATGGTCTTGAAGACGCGGTCTTCAATGAATCCGACACACTCGGCGATATGCTCTTCCGCCGTCATGCCCTCAGGCTTGCGATAAACATTGGGATACGGCACGTGCGCAACACCGGGAACCAGAGGAAAGAAGCGGCGGCGCTGCTGCGTCTTTGACGCGGTAAGCGAGAGCGCGCCCATGGTGCGTCCGTGGAACGCGCCGTAAAAGGCGATGATGCCTTGGCGCTTGGTATGGTAGCGGGCCAGCTTCATGGCGGCTTCAACGGCTTCTGTGCCGGAGTTGCCGTAGTAAGCGCGAATCGGGCCGGACATAGGCGCTACTTTGCTCAGGCGCTGGGCCAGCGTGATCATGCTTTCGTAATAAAAGTCTGTGCCGGACATGTGGATCAGTTCGGCTGCCTGTTTCTGGATTGCCGCCACAACTTTAGGGTGGCAGTGTCCGGTGGAAACCACGGCGATTCCGGCGGAGAAATCCAGAAATTCGTTGCCGTCCACGTCTTCCACAATCACGCCGCGGCCGCGCTTGGCCACCAGCGGGTACGAGCGTGTGTATGACGGAGAAATGTACTGCGCGTCGCCTTGCAGGACGGCCTGTGCCTTGGGGCCGGGCAGCTTGGTGCGAATCTTGGGACCGGCGGCGGAAATAGTCTGCGTTGCCATGTTCATCCTCTTTTCAAAATTGTTGCGTGTTGATGCCTTCGGCCCAGAATGATTGAACACCGTTCAGGCCGATGAAAGTGTGAGGACGTAGGGGAAGGTTAGTCGCCGGCGAAAAGATTGGCGCGGGCGTGCGATGGCAACACGGCAAGGTAGCGGCGCGGACAGACAAGGAAATCCACCCAGCAAGCGAGTGAGCGCTTGGGCGTGCGCGTTGCAAACCAGGATGTGCTGCGTGAAGCCATTGCATCTCTATTATAGCCCGAAAACAGCCGGGAAATGGCGTACGGTTGACGGTTACCAGAGTGCATTTCCATGCTCGATTCGTACCTTCCAGTTGTTTCGCATCGACAAGATCGGCATGAGCGCCAGATGATAAGTACATAACTCATGAATGCGGCCCCACAAAATCGGTCACGAATCATCGTGGCCTTTGCTCTTCTCTACGTACTGTGGGGCTCCACATATCTGGCTATGAGGGTGATTGTGCGCGACCTGCCTCCATACGTAGCAGGGGCGGTGCGATACCTGATTGCAGGGCCCATCATGCTAGGGGCTTGCGCGCTCATGGGCAGGAAAATCAGGCTCACTCGCCTCGACCTGCGCCGGCTGCTGGTGATATCTATTTTGCTGCTCTCCATTGGCAATATCGGCGTGCTGTGGGGGGAAGTATACGTTTCCAGCGGACTGGCGTCCCTGATTGTGGCTTTGGTGCCGATCTGGGTGGTGATGATTGAGGCATGGGTGTTTCGCGCAGGCAGGATGACGGCTAAAGGGTTGATTGGGCTGGCGATCGGGATTGTCGGTCTGCTGGTGCTGCTGTGGCCGAGAATCACCTCCGGCACACATTTAGGGCATCTGGAGTTGGTGGGATCAGGGATTCTGGCGGGCGCATCGTTTTTCTGGGCGCTGGGATCAGTGTTCTCTCATCGCTTTAACCTGACGGTAGATGTATTTGCTTCGGCTGCCTGGCAGATGACGCTGGCCGGCGCCGTGAATGGCATAGTCGCGCTGGTGACCGGGCAATTTCAGAGAACGCACTGGACAACACCCGCGCTGAACGGCATTGCGTATCTTGTGGTCTTTGGATCGTGGATTGGTTACTCGGCTTACATTTACCTGCTGGAGCATGTTCCTACGCCGAAGGTGGCGACGTATGCTTACGTCAATCCGATTGTGGCGGTCTTTCTAGGTTGGATCATTCTGCGCGAGCACGTAGATGTGTTCATGCTGTTGGGGACAGCGATCATCATCGCCTCAGTGGCGCTGGTGAATACATCAAGGCTGAAGCACGCGCCAGTTGATATACCGGTTAGCCAAGAAACTTGCCCGAAGACCGTGAACGTGGCGGGAGACTAAGAGAAATTTGGTAATTGAGTGATTTGGTAAATTGATAATTGAAAACCTGAATTGTCGGTATTCTGTTCGCGTTTTCATTTACCAATTTACCCATTTACCAATTCTCTCACTTTCTCTTCCACCTGATTCCATCCTTGGTATCTTCTACCAGAATCCCTGCATCGGAGAGCTGTTTGCGGATGGCATCAGATCGGGCGAAGTCGCGTGCTTTTTTGGCGGCGTTGCGTTCTTCGATAAGGCGGTTAACGTCGGCATCGGACATAGCGTCTGCCGGTATCTCCGAATCTTTGAGCATGCCGTGCGAACGGGCCCATTCCATGGCAGCTTTCGTTTTCTCGGCATCATCATCTTTAATGACAGCAAAGATTTCGTCAAACTGTTGTAAGGCTTCCAGCAATGGCGCTTTGTCGCCTTCGCGGAGCTCGCCTTGATCGGCCAGAATGTTGGCTTCGCGCACCATGTCAAAGATCGCGCCGGAAGCATAAGCCGTGTTCAAGTCATCTTCCATGCCTGCGCGCATTTCGCTTTTGGCTTTGGCTGCCGCTTCCTGCGCAAGTGGATTGGTCCCCGCAGGAAGCTGAGACATTCGAATGCGCGCAGCAAACGTGCGAAGGCGTTCCACAGACTTTGCACCCTGTTCCAGACCGGCAAAGGTAAAGTTCAGCTGTTTGCGGTAAGGCACTGAGGTCAACAAGAATCGAATGGCAGATGGCTTGTGGCCTTTGATCAGCAGATCGCGCAATGTATAGAAGTTGCCGAGACTCTTTGACATCTTCTCGCCTTCCACCAGCAGGAAGCGCACGTGCATCCAGTGGCGGGAGAAGGTTTTGCCAGTGAGCGATTCCGATTGTGCGATCTCATTTTCATGGTGTGGGAACATCAGATCTTCGCCGCCGGCATGCAGATCAAAGCTGTCCCCCAGATATTTCATGGACATCACGGAGCATTCAATGTGCCAGCCTGGACGCCCCGGGCCAATGGGACTCTCCCAGAAAGCCTCGCCCTCTTTGGGAGCTTTCCATAAGGCAAAGTCGCGGGCGTTGTCTTTCTCGTATTCGTCCACGTCCACGCGTGAGCCTATCTCCATGCCGGCGAAATCTTTCTTTGAGAGCTTGCCGTATTCAGGGAATTTGGCGATCCGGAAATAATAGGAGCCATCTTCAGTGCGGTAGGCGATGCTTTTCTTTTCGAGCTTGGCGATGAATTCGGCCATTTCCTGAATATGCTCGGTGGCCCGCACCATTTTTTCCGGTTGCTCGATATTCAGAGATCCCATGTCCTCCAGAAAAGCTTCTTCGTATTTGCGCGTGTACTCCTGGACTGTCTTTTTGTCGCGCGCCGCGT
The DNA here is from genome assembly GCA_036497985.1 of Candidatus Angelobacter sp. Lineage (GTDB taxonomy): Bacteria > Acidobacteriota > Terriglobia > Terriglobales > Acidobacteriaceae > Angelobacter. The sequence goes on from DASXIL010000059.1 coordinate 4,301, forward strand.
TGCGGATGATTTTGTCATCCACGTCAGTAATGTTCATGACGTGCTGAAGCTTGAAGCCGCTCTGGCGAAGGAACCGGCGCAGGATATCGACGGCCACAAATGTACGGAAGTTGCCGATGTGGCCGTAGTCGTAAACAGTGGGACCGCAGGCATACATATGCACGGTGTTGTCCGCGGCTGGAGCAAACTCTTCCACCTTGCCGGAGAGCGTGTTGTAGAGTCGAAGAGGCAAACGGGAATTGTAGCAAAAGACAGGGCCAAGGCTGACCGCATGGCCGATGCCTTCGCTGCGAACCTTGGCAGTTGTAAGATAGTAATCGTGCCTGAGCTGAGAAAAGATCCTGTTACCGGACGCTGGGTTATTATTTCCACTGACCGCTCCAGGCGTCCCGGAGATTTCTCCCGTGAGCGCGTCATCCTGAAGGGCGGATTCTGCCCATTCTGTCCCGGCAATGAAAGCACAACGCCACCGGAAATATTGGCTTACCGTCCGGGCGAGAATGTTTATCCCGACACAACCGGGTGGAATCTGCGCGTGGTCCCCAACAAATTTCCCGCATTGGGAATTGAAGGAGACCTGGACCGGCAAGCGGATGGAATGTTTGACAAGATGAATGGAGTGGGCGCCCATGAAGTTGTTATAGAGACGCCTGATCATGCCGAAACGCTCACTACCATGCCGTTGAAGCGTGTCGAAGATATGCTGTGGGCTTTCCGTGACCGAATCCTGGACCTGAAGCAGGACCGCCGATTCAAGTACATCCTGGTTTTTAAAAACCATGGTGAAGCCGCCGGTGCATCACTGGAGCACCCGCATTCGCAAATCATCGCGCTGCCGATCTTGCCCAAGCAGGTGGTGGAAGAACTGGAAGGTGCGAAGCGTTATTTTGCCAACAAGGAACGCTGCATTTTTTGCGACATTATTCGGCAAGAAACGGAAGCGCGAGTACGTATTGCCGCCGAGAACCCGGATTTTGTCACGCTTTGTCCGTATGCGCCGCGGTTTCCATTTGAAACGTGGATCCTGCCCAAGAGACATGAGTCGGCATTTGAGAACTCACCTTCCACCATGTATGAGAACCTGGCGCGCATGCTGCGCACCGTGTTAAGCAAAGCGGTGCGAGTGCTGGATAATCCTGCCTATAACCTGGTGGTCCATAGCTCGCCGATCCAGGAAAATACGCATGACTACTATCACTGGCATCTCGAAATTATTCCTAAACTGGCGAAGACCGCAGGCTTCGAGTGGGGAACCGGCTTCTACATCAATCCCACGCCGCCCGAGGAAGCAGCGAAGTTTTTGAGAGAAGCGAAAGTGGGAGAGCCGCAACCGGTGGGGGCAGAGGAAATCGGATAAAAACTAACGCAAAACCAAAAACTTACCACGGATTAACACTGATGGCACTGATCTGACTGGAAACAGCTAGCATTACTTCAGAGAAGAAACTTCCCTGAGATTCTTTACCAGCTCAATTATTCTCCCTGAAACGTAATCAATTTCAGCTTCAGTGTTGAAGCGTCCAATGCCAAACCGGATGGCGCTGCCGGCGGCTTCGTCACTCAGTCCGAGGGCCTTGAGAACATACGAAGCGTGGGTTTTGCCTGACGAGCAGGCCGATCCACTGGAAAGCGCAACGTCATTCACTCCGGTCAACAGTGTTTCACCTTCAACTTCCAAAAAACTCATATTCAAATTACCAGGCAGGCGATGCTCCATGGATCCGTTGATGGTCACATGATCCAACCCTGCTGTAAGGCGGTCGCAAAGACGGTTACGCAAGCCGGCCACGCGGCAACTTTCCTCCGGCAATTCCCGTTGCGCGATCTCACAGGTCTTGCCAAACCCGACGATTCCGGGAACGTTCAGCGTGCCGGAACGCAATCCATTCTCATGGCCGCCACCATCGATTAGAGGAACCAGGCGCGCGACAGCGCTCTGGCGCACGTAAAGCGCGCCACAACCTTTGGGACCATAAAGCTTGTGCGCCGTCAGTGAAGCCAGATCAAGGTTAGCCTTGTTGACATCGAGCGGGACCTTTCCCAGTGCCTGTACGGCGTCGGAATGAAAGAGCACGCCACGTTCGCGGCAGAGGCGGCCTATTTCCTCAATAGGTTGAAGCACGCCGGTCTCATTGTTTGCCGCCATGATGCTGACCAGGATCGTTCGATCGGTAAAAGCATCTTTTAGCTGGTCAAGATCGATGAGGCCGTCCCGTCCAACGGGAAGGTAAGTCACCCGACAGCCGATTTTTTCCAGATGCCTGCAGCTATCAAGAACCGCTTTGTGCTCGGTAACCGCGGTGATGATGTGGTCGCCTTTTTCGCGGCAACCTTCCGCCACACCCTTCAGGGCCAGATTGTCGCTTTCGGTGGCGCCTGAAGTAAACACAATTTCCTGGGGCGACGCGCCAATGGAAGCAGCGATCTGGCGGCGGGCTTTTTCCACGGCTGCAGCGGCTTCCCATCCAAAAGAGTGACTGTTGCTGGCGGCATTGCCAAAGCGACCGGTAAAAAAAGGCATCATTGCTTCCAGCACGTGCGGATCCAGTGGCGTGGTGGCGTGGTTATCCAGATAGATAGGAAACGTGATGGTGTCGGAAGAAAGGCCGTTGCTGCTCATCTAATGACGATTTTACTAAAAGTTGCAGAAGGTTGGTTTGCGGAGACAAATAAAAAAGCCCGCCAGCGAACTGGCGGGCTCAAGGGGCAAGAAACGGTTAGAACCGGATGGTTCCACCAAAGTTGATGCGCCGGGTTGCACCGTTGGTCCCGGGGTAAGTGGTGTTGGTGAGTGAAGGATCGCCAAAGCCAGTGAATTGTTGGTGCTGGCCGGCGTCTTCAAGGAACACATCCACGCTTGAGAAGTTCTGGTGGTTCAACGCGTTCAACATGCTCATGCGGAATTCAAATGAGGCATGCTCGCCCATTTTGACCCGCTTGAACACGGAGAAGTTAGCCGAGTTGGTGATCGCATCCTGCGAGAGGTTGCGCGCAGCATTG
>DASXIL010000060.1:0-4415 GCA_036497985.1 Candidatus Angelobacter sp.
AGGGACAGGAAGGTCGATAGGCAGAGTGAGAAACAAGGAAAGCGCAGTCAGCGCCCGATACAGTTGACACCCAGCGGGTCAGCAAGAACGCAATGCTCGCCACCTTGGGACTCAGCCTCCAGAGGGTTCTTTCACACCTTCACGGAGACACGGAGAAAGCGAAGGTAGCAAGGCTGAATGCTGATCGCTGAGTGCTAATCATGGTTCGCAGCCATTGACCGATGCGAGCCTCACTTATTACTCTGGAATTCATGGTCAAAGCAGTGCAAGCAGGGCAGGTCTGGCGCAGCGACGAAAATGGCGACAATTTTCTCGTTACAAAAGTTTATGGCGAATTGTTTACCCAGTACGCCATGCTGCGGCCAGCCAAAGTCAGCGCCCCGGATGCCGAAACCATCCGCGTGAAGATCACCAAGGACGATACCGGCATGACTTTGCCGGGATATACCTTCACTCAGGATTCACAGGATTTCTGATCGCACGATTTGGTTCGCACGATTAAAGACTCCCACTGAATGATAGAAAAAATCATCGCGGCCCTGGCAGGGTTCATCATCGCTGTAATCTCGAAAGCTGGATACCTTGGCGTGTTGCTGCTGATGGCCATTGAGTCAGCTTGTATTCCGCTGCCTTCGGAAATCATCATGCCGTTTGCCGGCTATCTGGTCTACAAAGGACAATTCAATTTGCTGCTGGCGGCCACAGCGGGCGCGATTGGCTGCAATCTTGGTTCGGTAATTGCCTATGAAATAGGCAATTACGGCGGACGGCCGCTGATCGAGCGATACGGATCTTATATTTTTATGGGCCGCCATGAGCTGGATCTGGCGGAGCGGTTCTTTGCCCGCTTTGGCGCTGTTGCCGTTTTGATCGGACGGTTGCTTCCAGTAATCCGGACGTTCATTGCGCTGCCCGCAGGCGTTGCCCGCATGCCGCGTCTGCGCTTCCATGTTTATACCTTCATTGGCTCCTGGCCGTGGTGCTTTGTGCTGGCCTGGATCGGCATGAAGCTGGGTGAACGCTGGGACAAAGATCCGCGCCTGAAGCAATGGTTTCATCGTCTGGATGCGGTGATCATCCTGCTGCTGGTGGCTGGGATCTCATGGTTTGTGTGGTCGCACTGGAAGGGGCGGGTGGGCGCCAAGGAAGTTTCCTAAGTGGCAGGTTTGAAGCTTGCAGCGCCGAAGCTTGTAGCGCTTGCTGGGCCGCAATTCAGATCGAACCCGTATCCTTTTTACGCGCACCTGCGCAAGGAACATCCCGTAATCCAGGTGGTGACTCCTGACGGGCATCTCGCGTGGCTGATTACGCGCTATGACGATGCGCTCAACGCATTGAAGGACAAACGGCTCTCTAAAGACAATGCGAACTTAGGGGAAAAACCTCCCTGGGTGCCTAAGTATTTCGAGCCGTTGGCGCGCAATATGCTGGATGTCGATGATCCTGACCATGCCCGGCTGCGCACCCTGGTGCACAAGGCATTTACCCCTAAATTGATTGAGACTCTGCGTGCGTCCATTGAGACCCTTTCAGAAGAGCTGATCGAATCAGCCAAGCCACATGGCCGGATAGATTTAATTGCTGAATTTGCGTTGCCGCTGCCAGTTGCTGTGATCTCACAAATGCTGGGTGTCCCAAAGAGAGAGCAAGACAAGTTCTATCGCTGGTCAAACGCGATTGTGTCGTCCCAATCCTCCAAAGTCGGCGCCTTGAAGGCCATTCCCAGCGTGATTTCGTTTCTGCGTTATATTCGCCGATTGGTCCGGCTGCGGCAGGTGCATCCTGAAGATGATCTCACTACAGCATTGATACAGGCGGAAGAAGCCGGCGACAGGATGAACGCGGACGAGATGCTCGCCATGATTTTCCTACTCCTGATCGCTGGCCATGAAACAACAGTCAACCTCATTGGAAATGGAATGTTGGCGCTTTTTACACATCCGGAGCAAATGGAAAAATTATGGGGAGACTCTTCGCTGGTTGCGTCCGCAGTGGAAGAGATGCTCCGCTTTGATAGTCCGCTGGAGATGGCGACAGAGCGCTACACGATGGAAAAAATTGAGGTCAGCGGAATGGCGATTCCAGCCGGAGCGAGAGTATATGTTGTAATTGCCTCGGCGAATCGAGACGAACAACAATTCGAATATGCGGACCAGTTCGATGTTACACGGCTGAATAACAGGCATCTGTCTTTCGGAATAGGGGCCCACTATTGTCTGGGCGCTCCGCTTGCGCGGCTTGAGGGGCAAATCGCCATCACAGCACTGCTTAAACACATGCCGAAATTGCGTTTGGCAGTGCCGTACAACGAGATCCGCTGGAAGCCGGGATTAATATTGCGGGGAGTTAAAACGCTGCCAGTGGAATTTTGACAGGGTGATTTAGCAATCACAGTTTACAAAGATCGTTCAATACGAGAAGATACTAAGTTTCCACTCACATCAAGGACGGTTCCGTATTAATGGCTTCTTCTGCTGCTGAAAAGACGACTGCAACCAAAATAGCTCCTGCCCGCGGCAAGCTGGGCGTAATGATTGTCGGCATGGGGGCTGTGGCCACCACGTTTGTTGCCGGCGTTGAGGCCATTCGCAAGGGAATCGCCAAGCCCATTGGGTCGCTTACGCAGATGGGCACCATCCGGCTGGGGAAGCGGACGGATAATCGTTCGCCCAAGATTAATAAATTTGTGCCGCTGGCCAACCTGAAGGACATGGTTTTTACCGCCTGGGACATTTTTGAAGAAGACGCTTACGCCGCCGCCATGAATGCCGGCGTGCTGGAAAAAGATTTGCTCAACCAGATCAAGCCTTTCATGCGTTCTATTAAGCCGCGCAAGGCCGTGTTTGACCGCAATTACGTGAAGCTGCTCGACGGCAAACATGTGAAGAAAGGCAAGAACAAGTTTGAGCTGGCAAAACAGTTGCGGGCCGATATTCAGGATTTCAAGAAAAAGTCAAAGGCTGACCGGCTGGTGATGATTTGGTGCGCTTCCACTGAAACTTTCACCAAGCAGAGTGCGGTGCACGAATCGCTGGACGCGTTTGAACGCGGCCTGAAAGAGAACGATCCCAACATCGCCCCGTCAATGATCTACGCCTATGCCGCGCTGATGGAAGGCGTGCCGTTCGCCAATGGCGCGCCGAATCTAACGGTTGACATTCCGGTGATGATGGAGCTTTCCAAGGCCAACAATGCGCCGATCGCCGGCAAAGATTTTAAAACCGGCCAGACGCTGATGAAGACCATTCTGGCGCCCGGCTTCAAGGCGCGCATGCTGGGCATGAACGGCTGGTTTTCCACGAATATTCTGGGCAATCGCGACGGCGAGGTGCTGGAAGATCCGGGCTCTTTCAAGACCAAGGAAGAATCCAAGCTTTCCGTGCTGGACCGCATTTTGCAGCCGGAGCTATACCCCGATCTTTACGGAAATATCCACCACAAGGTCCGAATCAATTACTACCCGCCGCGCGGCGACAACAAAGAGTGCTGGGACAACATCGACATCTTTGGCTGGCTGGGCTATCCCATGCAGATCAAGGTGGATTTCCTGTGCCGGGACTCGATCCTGGCGGCGCCGATTGTGTTGGATCTGGTGCTGTTCCTCGACTTGGCTAAGCGTAGCGAGGCTTTGGCTGGTTTGGGCGTGCAGGAATGGCTGAGCTTCTATTTGAAGTCCCCGATGACAGTGCCGGGGCTTTACCCGGAGCACGATCTCTTTATCCAGCTGATGAAGCTGAAAAACACGCTGCGCCACCTTCGCGGCGAGCCGCTCATTACCCATCTTGGACTCGAGTATTACGATTAAGCGGAGAACGCCGCTGCGGAGCCCTGCATCAGACTTGTTATGAGGCTGCTCTGCTGGGTTGTGAGTCTCGCGTTCGGACTGCTGCTATCGATCCCTGCTGCGTTTGCCGTGGATGGAACGTTCCGCGGCAAGATTGCTGATCCGCCGTCAAACGAGCCTGCGGTAAAAGGCTGGATTTTTGTCGAAGGCAGAAACCAGATGCTGCGGCGGGTGGAAGTGGCGCATGCAGAAATCGTCTACGGCGAAGAAGTACCGGCTTCGAACCAGCGGCGCAACTGCAATTCTGACTGCCTGATCAAAGGGCAGGAAGTCCGAATTACGGCCCATCAGGACGAATCCGGCGAGTGGCGGGCGAAACGGGTGGAAATCCTGAAAATGACCACTCAAACCACTGAAAAGCGCCTGAGTGCCGGGACTTTACCAAACTTTACCTCATTTCACTTCTCTTTTGAGGTAACCAACCCTGGGGATTTCTGCATCGCATCTTCTACGGGAGAAATCTAAACTGTTACGGTGTGGTTCGTCGGGCGTTATAATGAGGATGTTCTCTCCGATAAAGGCCCATCCGGCAGGAGTGTGCTTATGAAATTCCGTTCCCTATCGCTTGCGC
>DASXIL010000061.1:0-4662 GCA_036497985.1 Candidatus Angelobacter sp.
CCGACAGGACGAATATCGACCAAAGCACATCAATAAACTGCACGGCGATAAACAATAGCCAGAGCGGAAGGCGTTCTTCCGCTGACTTGGCGGCAAAGCTGACGCTGTAATGTCCTGTGAACAATACCTCTCCTTATGCGCGGCGCAGGGATAAGCAGAAAGATAGTCCAAAAAAAATGTGCGGAAAATGTCGGCGTAACTTACTTGCTATGCCGCTTGGCGTGCCGCTCCGCCACCTTTGCCGGATTCACAATCGCCCGCGTCACCGTTCCGCGGCCGATCTCAGCCTTGCCGTTGTTCGCGGTCACCCGAAAAATATAGAACCGCTCATTGTGTGACTCCAGCACCGCCTCGGTCTTAACCAGGTCGCCAATCGTGGTGGGCGCACGATGCTCAATATTGATCGCCGTTCCGACGCTGATCTCGCCTTCATCCAGGAATGGCAGCATGGCATTTGCCGCCGCCCACTCCATCAGCCCAATCATGTTGGGCGTGGAATAAATTGGCGGCAGCTTGTCATGGTGATGGTTGAGCGTGTGTTTGTGCTCAACAGTTTCTTCCGCCTCGCCGCGAATGCCCAGAGGTACCTTTTTTGCCATGCAGAGAATTTATCAAACTCGCGCTTTGCGGGAAAAAGAAAAGGCCAGGCGGCAGGAGCCTGACCAATAAAATCAGCCTGCATGGGATTCGAGCATTCTCCCTAGAGGCGTTTAGCGGTGATCATGGTCATGATCGTGGTCATGGTCCCGGTCGCCGTGATGGCATCGAGCCCGCGCATTTTCCAGGTCACGGCGGCGGCTTTCCGCCTGACGGCTGTGCTCACCATGTTTGCGTTCCGCGTCATGCAGCTTTTGCTCCGCACTGCGTATTCGTTGTTCGCACTTTTTGTCGTCATCGCGATCAAGCGCCCGCGCAGGAATTGTCCCGCCCAGGAATGACAAAATCACAAACGCCGCAATAAGTGTTTTGGCTTTCTTAAACATGCTTCCTCCTCTGCTTGCTTGTACATCGTACTCTTGGATGCACATATCAGCCACGCCCATCCACCTGATACAGGAATGAGTCCATCGTCCCGGCGGGGCAATCTATATAGCGGTATAATTACGAATTGTCCTCATGCCATCAAAGCGATCAGTAAATTCCGCAACAAATCAGCTTGCAGCCAACAAGGCAAAAATCCGCTCCACAACGGTAGTGTGCGTGCGCCGCGGAAATAGTGTGGTGATGGCAGCCGACGGCCAGGTCACGCTAGGCGAAGGTGTTATCAAACACACGGCACGCAAGATCCGCCGGCTTTACAATGACAAGATTCTGGCTGGCTTTGCCGGGTCCACGGCCGATGCTTTCTCACTATTTGCCCGATTTGAGGCCAAACTGGAGCAATACCACGGCAATCTGGGACGCGCAGCTGTCGAATTGGCCAAAGAGTGGCGTACGGACAAAATGCTGCGCCACCTGGAAGCGCTGCTGCTCGTGGCCGACAACACTTTGACTTTTCTCATCAGCGGCGCCGGGGACGTCATCGAGCCCGACGGCGGGGTTGCCGCCATCGGCAGCGGCGGATCATACGCGCTGGCAGCGGCGCGCGCCCTGATTGAGAACACTGAGCTTCCGGCCCGCAAGATCGCCGAAGAAGCCATGAAGATCGCGGGAAAAATCTGTATCTTCACCAATGAGAACTTCACCATTGAGGAGCTCTCGTCGGTGCCGGAAAAAGCGGGTACATCAGCCCCCGCACTTTGAGTCCAATGGCAGGCTATTCAGGAACGCCGCTCATCCAGAAAATCGGGATCAAGCCCGGTCACCGGATCATCCTGCGCAACCACCCGGCCAGCTTCGTCAAGGACCTGGGGAAGCTTCCTGAAGGAGCACAAAGCGCGGAGAGGCTTTTCGGCAATGCCAACGTTATTGTTTATTTCACTGACCGGTTGGCGGACTTGCAGAAGGATTTCGCCCGGCTCTCCGCCGCATTGGTTCCCGATGGCATGCTGTGGATTGGCTGGCCGAAGAAAGCCAGCGGACGCCCCACTGACCTGACGGAAGATATTGTGCGACGCGTTGGACTTGAATGCGGGCTGGTAGACGTAAAGGTTTGCGCCATCGACGAAACGTGGTCAGGATTGAAATTTGTGATTCGAGTGAAGGACAGGAAGAGCAAATAGCAATGTTTCTGAAATCCCGAACCCGCAACTTCATCCAGACGCATTCCGGTATTGAGCTTGTGCGGGTGAGGGAACCCTATCGGCTTCATATCTGTTGGTAAGCGATAGGTGATACAGATTTTTGGAAGAGCGTAGGGCTCCCTCGCTACGCTTCGGGATTTTAGATGAAGGAGTACCATGGCAATCTACCTACCCAGTGTGGCCGACGAAAGCGACGTACTGCTGGATGATCTTACCCCCAAAGAAATTGTTTCAGAGTTGGATAAATACGTAGTGGGCCAGCATGACGCCAAACGCGCCGTGGCCATTGCGCTGCGCAACCGCATGCGCCGGCAAAAGCTTCCGCCTGACATCGCGGAAGAAATCATGCCAAAAAACATCATCATGATTGGGCCTACAGGCGTGGGCAAAACAGAAATTGCGCGGCGGCTGGCACGGCTGGCCAATTCTCCCTTTCTCAAAGTGGAAGCCTCCAAGTTCACTGAGGTCGGCTATGTGGGCCGTGACGTTGAGTCGATGATTCGCGACCTGGTGGAAATCGCTATCGACATGGTGCGCGAAGAGAAACTGGAAGAGGTCACGGAAAAAGCCGAGGCGCAGGCGGAAGAGCGCTTGCTCGACCTGTTGCTGCCGTCGACTCCGGCGGCGACGAATTCTACCGCAGGTTTCGCATTGGTGACGGAAGAAGGTAGCTCAACATCCCGCACGCGGGAAAAGCTGCGCAACCAGTTGCGTGAAGGCAAGCTCGACGAAAACATGGTGGAACTTGAAGTCCGCGAACGTTCCACACCGGCTTTTGAAATCATCTCCAACCAGGGCGTTGAGGAGATGGACATCAACATTAAAGACATGCTGCCCAACATTTTTGGGCAGCGCACCAAGAAACGCAAAATGAAGGTCAGTGAAGCGTTTGAGTATCTGGTACAGGAAGAAGAATCGCGACTGATCGATATGGACCAGGTAACGCGCACAGCGGTGGAGCGCGTGGAGCAATCCGGCATCATCTTCCTGGACGAAATCGATAAGATTGCCGGACGCGAGAGCGGCCACGGGCCAGACGTTTCGCGTGAAGGCGTGCAGCGCGACATTCTGCCTATCGTTGAAGGCACCACTGTCAATACTCGCTATGGCATGGTGCGCACCGACCATATTCTTTTTGTCGCTGCAGGGGCATTCCACGTCTCCAAGCCCAGTGATCTCATCCCTGAATTGCAAGGACGATTTCCGATCCGCGTTGAACTGAAATCGCTGACCATGTCTGACTTCATTCTCATCCTTACCGAGCCCAAGTCATCACTGGTGAAGCAGTACACGGCGCTGCTGGAAACAGAAGGGCTCAAGCTGACGTTTACTCGCGAAGCGCTTGATGAGGTTGCACGCTTCGCATTCCAGGTGAATGAAGCCACGGAGAACATCGGCGCGCGCCGCCTGCACACCATCATGGAGCGCGTTCTCGACGAAATCAGCTTCAACGCCCCGGACATGCAAGAAAAAGCTGTCAACGTGGATGCCGACTACGTGAAGAAAATGCTGGCGGATATCGTGAAGGACCAGGATTTGTCGCGATACATTCTCTGAGTACATCCCGAGCGGAGCGAGGGATCGCTATAGCTACGAAGCTCTTGGGGCACTGAAACAGGTGTACATTTCCACCCAAAAATTCTGCAGCTGGTAGGGTTCCCTCACCCGCTGCGCGAGATTCGAGATTTCAGGAAGAGTTGAACACTCCAACTGCTTCGCGTATTCTGCTGTACCACGATTAAAGTCAAAGGAAATGATGATGAATACTCAGGAATTCCAGAAAGAGCTGAATGCCCGAATCGCCCGGCACGACTTGTTGACGCATCCGTTTTACCAGGCGTGGGCCAAAGGCGAACTCACGCGTGAAGACCTTCGCTGCTATGCCATGCAGTACTTTCATCATGTCGCGGCGTTTCCGGATTATCTTGAGATGTTTGAGTCACGTCCGCGGCTCGACGGCGAACTAATGCAGGCCGTAGCTGAAAACCGGGCCGGGGAAGACGGCCATGCAGAGCTGTGGCTGGATTTTGCGGAAGGCATGGGAGCGGACCGCGCCAGGGTCTCCAGTGAGCAGCCGCTTGCGGAGATGCAGGATTTGATTGATACCTTCCAGAACGTCGCCCGCGAAGGCTCCGCCGCAGAGGCGCTGGCTGCCTTTTACGCGTATGAATCGCAGGTGCCGCGGATCGCCCAGGAGAAGGCCCGAGGCCTGCTGGAGATGTACGGCGCCGATGCCAAGACCTGCGCTTACTTCACCGTCCATCAAACTGCCGATGTTCACCATGCGCGGGTATGGAACGACCAACTGGAAAAACAGGTGCACTGCGACGCTGATTGCCAGACGAAGGCGCTGCAAGCCGCAGAAAGAATTGCCTTGGCGCTCTGGCGGGCCCTGGATGGCATTGAACGGCAGAGATTGTCCAGGAGTAGTTAGTTGGGCATTGCGCCCACGCGAGAGCTGCCCAGGATTGGGAGAGCA
>DASXIL010000062.1:0-4569 GCA_036497985.1 Candidatus Angelobacter sp.
GGCTGATTCTGAGATGCTATAGCGAACCAAAACTCTTCTTGTAAACAGCGGAGTTTTTCATTGATTTGTAATCACTGACTAATGAAATCTATACGAACAGTCCTTTGGCCGCCACAATCAGCCTCGACATAAGACCACACAGCACCCCCATGTTCAAGCGCGAGAGAATTTAGCGCCTCCGCGAGAGAAATGTCACGGACAACAAGGGGCTCCTCTTCAGGCTTCGAATTGGACCGATTCAGCTTTTGGAAACCAATCTGTGGGGAAAGAGGTTTCAAACGCAAGGATGAAATTGCGTCCCTAACAGCCCTCACTTGGAGCAATTCGGTTACAGCGAGAGTCAAATTGTTTTTGTCCTGGATTCGGACTTCTTCGATCTTAGTCTTCAGTAATGCCGGTAGACCGCCGGCTGGAATCAAAACGACAGCGCCCTTTTCCACGGACCACGAGTGTTTGCCGTCCGCCGCGACTAACGCATCAAGCGCTTGGGGTAATTGTGTTCCTTTTGAAATGTGAAAGTCTCTTGCAACAGTCTCGCAAGTTTGAGTCAAACTGACGGCGCCGCCAGAGACCCCGGTACCTTGAAGTGTCTCGGCCAGAGCATTTTGAAGGGTTGTCTTCTCTGAAATATCCCTGGCGGCTTGAATATAAGCCATATTTGTGTCTGTTCCTCGCACACTCGCACTTTGCGGCTGTATTCCTGAAACGATTGCAAATAGCGAGGTTGCAATGACTAAGCTCTTCAATAAGAACATACGTCTTCCATTACGGGATTGTGATCGTGGTATCAACTTCGACCAGATCACAGCCATACCAAGCGCACCGGTCGTTCATTGGACTCGATAACGTTGAATCAGATCGAGGGCCGCTGCCTTTACGCGTCTATCAGAATCGCTGGCAGCAACTCTTTTCAAAAGCGCCATGTCTTTTGCACGCCCAGCTGCAGCCACAAAATCGAGCGCGCTTGCACGAATGCCCGGCAATTCCGCATTTTCTGCGAAATCATCCATGGCATCTCTAGCTGCTTCACTCTCAATGCTGCCCAATAACCGAAGGACGACCCGCAGTTCCATTACTTCTTTTGATTTTACGTATTCAGAGAGAACCGCAATCCCTGTATCCCCAAAACTCTTGACTGTCGCTATATCCTCATTCGATGGCAGGGGCCTGACAAACACGTTCGTTCCGTCGCGTAATGTAAAATGGGCCGCTTTAACGGTCTGCTGAACAATCTCACCGATTCGTTGCCGAACTGCCTGTTTCTCGGGAGGGGCAGAGATGGCCTGCGCTCGCCCAGCCGTGCTAACTGCGACTAGGGCCAATAGACATCCCACGAGCGTTAATGCGTTATCGAACTTGAGCTTTATAAATCGCCTCCTGGCGTTCAATTGACTGTGCCCAGGCAGTACTAGCACGACGATGAGAAAGCGGGCACGGCAATTTTCATTCTGGAAGCTCAAATTCCAACGAAACGAATGATCCTGGCCCGGTGAACCTTTTGGCGTTCTGTCTCGATGCAAACTCCTCTCATTTTATGGGGTTTGCCGGAGCGGTCTTGTCCCGTATAGCCCTCTCGGTTTGAGCGATGGCGTCTTTCAGTCGGCGATCATGGACTTGGGCCATAAGAAATTTGAGGAGAACAATTGTAACCCGTGGAGTCCGGTCCTCAGCCGAAATGAGGCTTGGGTTCCTGAAGGCATCTCCTATCACCGGAAGATACCGTTTGACGTTATCCGGTTTGATAAGTTCATCTTCCTGGTAAATCTTCATGAGGGCAATCGAGACGCGATCTCCAAGCCGCCCGGCCTGCTTCTCGGAGAAGCTGGAAGAAAACCCGGGCGGCTGGCTTAGTAGCGCTTTCACTTCTTCAATCGAGTAATTGTTATCGGCCTGCACTGCGCAAGCAACCGCAGGCATTGCAAAAATGGCGACGATCAGGATTTTCAGTGCGCGTGACATTTTTTCCTCCTACGGCCTAGAAATGCTTATATCGGAACTATTCGAAATAGCACCCTGCCCCGTGGCAGACCCCGTCGTCGTGAAGTTATTTGTCCTTAATATATATCCGGTAGTCCCGTTTATCAGCACACGAATAGTCTGTGTGACGGTCGCGTTGAATGCGATGGAGCCACAGATTCCCAGGGGCGCATCCGTGAACTGCCCACTGGCATCTGTAAATTGCGACGTGCCGATGATACGGCTGGGGCCAATATCTGCAAACGCGGGGACGGGATTTGAGCAACTGCCGTTGATGCATTGGTTGGTGACTGTTTCTTGCGGTTCCATTAAACTACTGGCGATAGCGGCCCCAGATTGATCGAACACTTGATATTTCGCCGCTACCTTGATACCAAAGTCTTGGGTTGGCGTACATCCTGAAGTGGATGGATCCGAACCGGTGGGTAGAACACTAACCGAGATCGCTGACAATGTAGTAGGTGCTTGATCGAAGAAGGTGTCTCCTTGAGTTGAAAATCCCTGGTTCGTCACAGTCAAAGATTGATCGCCGGAAAGAGCGTTCGCAGGGATGTTAAGTGTGGCACTAATCTGAGTATCGGTGGCGGAGATGTTGCTAACAGTAGTGCCTCCAGCGACTGCAATGGACGGAGCAGTCCCAAAACCCTTGCCCGAAATTGTTATTGGAACGCTGGTACCGATCAACCCCTTTGCGGGTTCAATGCTGTTGATGAATGGCAAGAGAGTGAGGGCCGCGGTATCACTGCCTCCAGTATCGTGAACAGTTACGGTGTAAGTGCCAACGGTGGCGTTGCTAGCGAGCGTGAAAGTGGCACCGATGCCGAAGGCATTGTGTGTCTGAATCGTAGCGCTAACGCCCGATTTGTCAAAACTAATCGTAGGCAATGAGCCGCTGAAGGTGCCTGTGAAAGTAACCTGAAATGATGTCGTACTCAAGTCTTCCTGATCTGGGTCCATCGAACTGATTGAGGTGGGGTCAGGCGGATTAGGATCGCAGTTAGCGCACCTGGCGGGATTGATAATGCACATCGGGCAACAGTTAATCGTGGCGTACTCGGCCGGAATGAACATGGGGTTGAACGGACGGTTGAAGATCGATTGGCGCTGCTGGAGCAATGTTCCGTCTGCGATAATCTGCAATTTTTCCAATGGCTGCTCGATCGCCTGCTCCGGAGTCGCGATTTCTTCACCAGAGTTAGGCAGCTGGAAAGTTCCCAGCGATTCGGAGAACCGAAGCGTTCCTAACAGTCCGGTGAGCGGGCGGCTGGCGAGTATATCCGCCGGTGAATCGAAAGTCAGACCGGTATCACGACGATCCAACACAGGCGCTTTGGCGTGGTCGTATTCCTCCACGAGCGAACGCTCGCCAGGCTTGTAGTCATGTGTGAGATGCTGCCCATCTGGCGTAATGACGGCAGTCAAGCGATTTAAAGAATCGTATTCAAAATGTGTGAGGGATTTTCCTTCCCGAATATCAGTCAGATTTCCATTTTTGTCATAGGCAAACTTAACAATTTTTCCTGCGAAAGTAGTTTGCTGCACGAGTTGATAAGATTCATCCAGGTTCAGTACCTGCCCGGCGATCTGCTTCGCTTTGACATCTAATATTTTAGTGGAGGCTAGATTGCCCGCCGGATCATAAGTGTATTCAACCCGTCGCTTGTCTTTATATGTGAGGTTCGCTCTGAGACCAGAAGGCTGGAATTCATACTTCGCGCTTCTACCATCCGAAAAAACAATCGAATCGAGTTCGCCGCCGGTTTTGTGCTTCATGGTTGTGCTGGCGTTCTTGCCTTCTATTAAGCCGGCAATCAGGCCGTCATCATCGAAAGAGAAGCTAAGAGCCGTGGCCGGAGTAGAAAAGTTGGTCAGGTCCCCGGACCCAGAATAACCGTATTTGTGTTCGCCGTCCGGCAGCACAGCTGAAGCAACATTGCCATTCTCATCATAAGTAAAGGACTGGTCTTGCCCATTGCTGGGATGAATGCCGGAAAGCAGCCCCGTGGACGGGTCGTAGCTGTACTCCCGATCGAGGGTGCCCGTATCCTCGATGGTGTGCCGCAGCGTGAGACGGTGTTGTTGATCGTACTCCATGCGCTGAATGACGGAGCCGTTTCGCGAAAGAGAAATAACATTGCGGAAATCATCAAGAGCGATGGCGGTTTCTTCACCTAACGGATTCACCACGCGGGTAGTAATGCCATCTTCATTTTGGAAGAAGCGGCTGAGTAAAGCCTTGCGGTCAAGGACCGTTGTGGAACGTGACGCGTCATCGTAGTTGAACTGAATGATGCCGGAAGGCAGTTGCAGGCGACGGACACGTCCATCATCATTAAAGAACACACCGAAATTCAAGCGCTGCAAGGGATCTTTGGCTGCTTTGAGTTTTCCGTCTCCGTGATAAGTGTAAGTCCAGGCGTTGCCACCGAGATCATCGACCTCAATGATCCTACCCTGGGCATCGTAAGTAAACTGTATGTTTCGGTTCTGATCGTCCTGAGCCGAGATAATTCGGCCTTTTGAGTTGCGAAGCAGGGTGATGGAGTGGTTTGCGTTCTCGATTTTATTCAGCAGACCATTGCTGTATGTGAG
>DASXIL010000063.1:0-4006 GCA_036497985.1 Candidatus Angelobacter sp.
CGGTTGAACAGGTTGTTGTTGAAAATAGAGTTCTCGTAATAAATGCCGGCGCCGGCGCGAATCACAGTTTTGCCAGTGCTGGTCGGGTCCCACGCTATGCCAGCCGTGGGGCCAAAGTTATGTCCGGGGACACGGACTCTATTACCGAGACCCTGACCCCAAAGATCCAGAATGTTCCCGTTGCAAGGCGTGCCGCCCGCGATCAGGCCTGCTGCCAGCCCGGGATCAAGTTGCGAACAGGGAATCGGAGCTATGTCTGCGTCGGTGCGTCCGGTGTCGCGTACGTAGCGCAGGCCATAGTTCACGGTCAGGTTCGGCAGGACTTTCCAGGAATCGCCTACATAGAACTGGATGCGATTGTCCGGTCCCAACCCGCCGCCGGGGAGGCCGAAAGCCGGCTTCTCTGAGGAGAATCCCTGCCCATTGCCCATGAAAACCAGATCAGCGGGGTAGTTCAAAGGATTGGCAGCGCCGCCCGGAAAAGCATTGGCAATGCAATCCGTTGTGACTGCTCCGCCGCACAAAGGCGTAGCAGTTTGGGCATTGACGGTCGGAGCCAGGGCAAAGAACTTGGCGAAGCCGCCGCCCTGGATGTGGTTGTAACCGAAACCATAGCGCAAAATGTGCTTTCCGATGGTCTTGCTGCCGTCATACTTTCCCTGAGTGTTTTCCTGGAAGGTCTTTTGCGGAGCCAGCAGGTTGCTGCCGGAGCAGAAGGAGTCCTGACCGCCAGCGAGACAGGTCAGGCTGGGTCCAATGGTAATACTGAGGTCCGGAGCTGGGTTGAAGACGCCGGACTTGGTCGCATCGACGATTCCATTGCGAAATTTGGTAAAGCCGAAGCGGATCGCGTGGGTGAAGCTGCCAGTAGTGAAATCCACACCAGCGGCATGCACCGGGGTGTTATTGGCATTGGTAAATGGCTGGAAGCTGTTGGGAATGAAGCCCTTGGTGCTGTGGTTCTGCTCGTAAGAGAAGCGATAAAAAACTTTTACCTTCTCGTTCACTGTCCAGTCCAGTTTGGCTACGCCTTCGGTATCGCGGAACGGCGAATTGAATCCTCCGGTAATTGACGTAAACGGACCGCCGCTGGCCACGGTTTCAATCAGGTCCTGTTTCAGTCTTTCGGCATCGATGAAGAAGAACAATTTGTTCTTGAAGATGGGGCCGCCCAGTTCACCGCCGAAATTATTCCGTTGGAACGGAACGTCAACATTGGCGATGTTCGCGGCCATCGAGTGATCGCGGAAAAGATAAAAAGCCTGGCCATGCCATTTGTTTGAGCCAGACTTTGTTACCACGTTTACGGCGCCAGAAGACGTAAGCTCAGTGGAAAGATCGAGCGACGACTGGCTGACCTGGAACTCCTGAATGGCGCTGGCAGGAAGGTTTTGCGTGGTGGTGCCCACGGTTTCATCGGAGATATCGATACCATCCACCTCGATGCGGGCGGTGCGGCCGAAGCGTCCGCCAAAGGAGATGGAAGAGAAACCGTTTTTGGTGGGATCGAAGTTGCCGCCATCCTGAATCTGTACGCCAGGCTCAAGCTGGGCAAGATCGAGGAAGTTGCGGCCGTTGATAGGGAGATTCTCAATCTGTTCTGTGCTTAGAACACCCTGCACGGTGGCTTGTTCAGTATTCACCGCCACGGCCGAACCCGTGACTTCTATCACTTCCGTTGACTGGCCTAATGTCAGCTTGGCGCTGCCTGCCGCAATATTGCCGACCTGGACAGGCACTGCCAGGACCTGGGTCTGGAAGCCTTTGGCTTCAATGCGGACGCTGTACTCGCCCGGGATCAGAGCGCCGGAAGCGTAGGTACCAGACGCTGAACTGGTGAGCTTGCTGGTTTGTCCGGTGGCTTTGTTGGTGATGGTGACGGTTGCGTTGGGGACAACGGCCCCGTTTGGATCTGTAACCGTGCCTTGAATGGTTCCGGTGGCGACGGTGGATTGTGCGCCTGCAGGCAGCAGCGCAAATGATGTCAGGCTTATACATAGGATAAAAACGAACCAGGACCTTAGACTTCTCATTCTTTCCTCCTCACTGTTATGGCTCGATTTGGAGCGGGCCGGGGGATAACCAAGCGCAGGGAGTAAATCCGAAACGATCAAAGGAATAATAGTGTTCCACAATCATGTACGCGGTTCTGCAAAGCATGAAGGATGCCATCTTCAAAAACCCGTAACTGCAAAGAAACAAGGGGCAAATTGCAAACCAAGGACGAGAAGTATCTTATCAAGATATCGAAACTCATAGCCAGAGCTCCGGGATCCTACGGATTCCCATAATCTGAGCACCTGCTTCTTGGAATATTACAGGCGGGCGATTTGCGCCCCGGTGATTCAGTGTGATAACTTCCGCTCCAACAATTCTTTACGGAAGATGGATACCAGGAGAAAACTCTTTACGGAAGATGGATACCAGGAGAAAACGATGATGCCATTGATTGTGATCGGGATACTGGTGGTGGGCGCAATCTTCATTCTGGCAGGCATGTACAACAGCCTGGTGCAGTTGCGCGTGCGCGCAGACTCAGCATGGTCAGACATTGACGTGCAACTGAAGCGCCGCCATGACCTGATCCCCAACCTGGTGGAAACCGTAAAAGGTTACGCCGCGCATGAAAAAGGGACGTTTGAGAACATCGCCAAGTTCCGCTCGCAGGCCATGCAGGCCACAACTCCCGCCGATAAGGCCCAGGCGGAAGGCCAGCTTTCCGGGGCGCTCAAGAGTTTGTTTGCCGTGGCGGAGAATTATCCTGAATTGAAAGCTTCTGAGCAGTTCACGGGATTGCAGAGTTCGCTCAACTCGATTGAAGACAACATCCAGAACGCGCGGCGTTACTACAATGCCGTGGTGCGCGACTTCAACACCCGAGTCCAATCGTTTCCCACGAACATCATCGCGGGCATGTTCGGCTTCCATGCGCGGCAGTTCTTTGAAATGGAAACACCCGCCGACCGCGAAAATGTGGCAGTAAAGTTCTAAGCCAAGTGAAATTCACTGGTCATTCCCGAAGCCGGGTCTTTGCCGCCGCACAAGTTCTGGCTGTGCTGCTGCTGGTTTTCAGCGTGCCGGCGTGGGCGCGCAATTATCACATTGCCAAATTCAACAGCAATATTCATGTGGAAGAAGATGGCTCCGCACGCGTTGAAGAACAGATCACGTTTGTCTTCAACGGCGAGTATCACGGCATTTATCGCGACATTCCGGTGGATTATCCCGGTCCTTCGGGCTCGAATTACACGCTGTTTATCAAGCTTGACTCAATTACCGATGACAGCGGGAACAAACTTAAGTATGAGAAGAAGACCGGCAACGGCTTTCTTCATTTAAAGGTTTATGTGCCCGGAGCGACCGACGCAACGCGCACGGTAAACATCGAATACTCGGTGGCTAACGGCACGCGATTTTTTGAAGACCACGATGAGTTTTACTGGAACGTGACCGGCAATGATTGGCCGGTGCCGATTGAACAGGCGTCGGCGCTGATTTACTTTCCGCCGGAGGCGAGCGGCAAGCTACGGGCCCAGGCCTTTGAGGGCGTTTACGGCTCTTCACAGCACGCATCGGCGTCGGTAACCGGTCCCGGCGTGAGCGTTGAAACCACAAATCCATTGCCGATGCGCGGCGGGCTTACAGGCGATGTTTATATCGAAAAAGGCGTACTTCACCAACCCAGCGCAATCGCGCGCTTTTTCCGGTTCATGCGCAGCAATCCGGTAGTTACGTTGCCGCTGTGGGCGTTCGCGGTGATGTTCCCCATGTGGTGGATGAAAGGCCGCGATCCCGATCCGGGAATGTCTGTTGCGCCCATGTATGAGCCACCGGAAAAGATGGGGCCTGCCGAAGTGGGCACACTGATTGATGGCAGCGTGGATCCCCGCGACATTACATCTGTCCTGGTCGATATGGCGGTGCGCGGCTACGTGAAGATCGTGGAAACGCAGCACAAGGGCTTTCTCTCTTCGACCAAAGATTATGAGTTCCACCTGCTGAAAGA
>DASXIL010000064.1:0-5772 GCA_036497985.1 Candidatus Angelobacter sp.
GCAGATGATCTTTCAGGATGCCGCTACGTCGCTGAACCCCAGATTCACCGCGCAGCAGATCGTGGCGGAGCCGCTGGAGATCGCGCGCTGGAAGACCGAAACAGAGCGCACAGCGCGCGCGTTGACACTGATGGAAGAAGTGGGCCTTGATCCGGATTGGGCGGCGCGTCTGGCGGGCGAGTTCAGCGGCGGACAACGTCAACGGCTAGCGTTGGCGCGAGCCCTGGCTGCAGAACCCAAATTGCTCATCATGGACGAAGCCCTCTCTGGCCTCGACATGCCACTGCAAGCGCAGATGGTGCGGCTGCTGATGGATCTGCAAGCGCGGCACGGCCTGACGTATCTCTACATTTCACATGACCTCAACTTCATCTCGCTGTTTGCGCAGGAAGTTGTAGTGATGGAAGCCGGACGAATCGTGGAGCGGAACACGCCGGAGAAACTGGCGGAGAGTACGCATCCGGCTACGCGCGAGCTGGTGGAAGCGGGCGAACGGCTGCATGCTCCGGGAATGGAGGCCGCCGTATGATCCGCTATCTTGGCCGTCGTGCCGGGCATGGATTGCTCATGTTGTTTGGCGTTTCCATTCTGCTGTTCCTTCTGTTTCAGGCAGCGCCGGGAGATTTCCTGAGCGATGCCAGAGTGAACTCGCAGATATCCGCGGAGACGCTGGCGCAATTGCGCACCCAATATGGTCTGGATCAGCCGCTGCCGGTGCGTTATTGGCAGTGGCTAAAGTCTTCGGCCAAGGGAGAATTCGGTTATTCATTTGCCTACAACACTCCTGCGTCAACGCTGCTTTGGCCGCGCGCCCGCAACACCCTGCTGCTGAGCATTCCGGCCCTGCTGATTTCATGGATGATCGCGGTGCCGCTCGGGGTTCTTGCGGCGGGATGGAAAAACCGCTGGGCTGACCGACTGTTTTCCGGAGGAACTTCCGCGCTGCTGGCACTGCCCGATGTTCTCATCGCTCTACTGGCCTTGTTAATTGCGTTGAAGACCGGAATATTTCCCGTGGGAGGCATGACGTCAGTCAATCTGCTAGACCAGGGATTGTGGGCGTGGCTTCGTGATCTGGGCTGGCACATGGTTTTGCCGGTGACGGCGCTGGTGATCGGTTCCTTGACGATCATTTTGCGCCACGTACGGGCCAGCGTGAGCGAAGTGCTGGAATCTTCTTATATGCGCGCGGCTGAAGGTCATGGGATCCCGCGACTTAAACTGCTGTTTGGCTATGCGCTGCCCGCGGCGGCCAATCCGCTGATCTCGCTTTTTGGACTTTCCGTGGCGATGCTGCTGAGCGTCTCTTTGTTGATTGAGGTGGTGATGGGCTGGCCGGGGATTGGACCTCTGCTGCTGGAAGCCATCCTTGCCCGCGATCTTTTTGTAGTGATTGGCGCCGTGATGCTCTCCACGGTGCTTTTAATCGCCGGCAATTTGCTGGGCGATGTGCTGCTTTATGCCTTTGATCCGCGGATCAGGAGGCAGGCATGAAGAGTTTTTTGTGCAATCCCGAGCGCAGCGAGGGAACCCTATTTGCCAAAAGGTTTCTTGAGGGTTCCACTATGAACCCAAAAAACATTGGTAACAATAAGCCATTTTTTCTGAAATCCCGGGCTCAACGGGGTCTCCGCACCGCATTCTTTGCGCGGTGGGGCGGACAACGAGGGACCCCTATCGCCAAAAAGGTCCTTGAGGTTCTGCTATGAACCCACAAAGCAGTGGTCGCGGTAGTGATTCCTCGCTCCGCTCGGAATTTCACACAAAGTTCCGCCTGACCTGGGCCATCTGGTTTTTGCTGGCGATTCATGCGGTGGTCGTGCTGGCTGGGTTTATTGCGCCTTACAGTTTTGAGACGCAGGACCGAGAACATCCTTACGCTCCGCCCACGCATCTGCATTTTGTTGACTGCTCAGGAAAATTTCATTTTCGCCCCTTCGTTTATGTCACCAAAACCGCTGAAAACGATCTAAATGATTATCAGCAGGATTGTGCGCAGCTGGCCCGCATCGAATTTTTTCCACAGGGAGACAGATACACCATTCTCGGAATGTTTTCTTCTACGCGGCATCTGTTCGGCGTGCAAGCGCCTGCCAGTCTTTTCCTGATGGGCACAGACGGTTTTGGCCGCGACCAATTCTCGCGTTTGCTCTATGGGGGGCAGGTGTCTCTGTTTGCCGGATTTGTGGCTGCGGCGTTTTCCGCGATTGCCGGCTTGCTGCTGGGCGGAATCGCAGGAATGTACGGCGGCCGCGTGGACGATGTGGCCATGCGCTTTGCCGAGATCTTTATTGCAGTCCCCTGGTTTTATCTATTGATTGCGGTGCGTGCGTTCTTGCCGTTGCAGATCAGTCCGGTGACGGCGTTCCTGCTGGTGGTAGCGGTGATTGGCGTGGTGGGATGGGGACGTCCCGCGCGCCTGGTGCGAGGCGTAATTCTGAGCGCAAAGGAACGCAACTTTGTGCTGGCCGCGCGAGGCTTCGGCGCGTCCAACGCTTATCTTCTTCGCAGGCACTTGATGCCGCTGACTTTCCGTGTGTTGCTGACGCAGATGGCCGTATTGATCCCGCAGTTCATTCTGGCGGAGGTCATTCTGTCATTTCTTGGGCTGGGGATCGGCGAGCCATTTCCAAGCTGGGGAAATATGCTGGCCCAGGCTCAGCAATACCATGTGCTGGTTTCTTACTGGTGGATGCTCTTGCCTGGACTCGCCCCTGTCCCGGTCTTTCTGGCGTATCACTCATTGGCGGAGACGCTGCAGGAGCGAATAAAATCAAACATCTAATCCAACACAGAAAGCCGGGTTTCGTGCGCTTAAGACGTCCTTTTTTTTGGTGTGTCGCCGCGCTGTTGCCGTTGCTTGCCACCGCGCAGGCCATTGCGCAGGAAGACCTTCTGCGTACCACGTCAGAGCCGGGAAATCATGACGGGAAGCTGGTGATTGCGCAGCGGTCTGAGCCGCGGACCTTCAACCCCGTGGTCGCGGTGGACCAGAATTCCTATGGCGTAAATGCGCGCCTGCAAGCCGACCTGATCCACATTAATCGTGCAACGCAAAAGACGGAGCCTGCGCTGGCCAAGTCGTGGACAGTTTCCAAAGATGGAACGGTCTTCACTTTGAAGCTGCGTCGCGGTGTGCGCTTTTCTGACGGCCAGCCGTTTGATGCTGATGACGTGCTCTTCTCCTTTAAGGTTTATCTCGATGAGCAGGTGCATTCCTCGCAACGCGATCTCCTGATTATTTCCGGGAAACCCGTCAAGGTGGAAAAACTGGATGCGTCTACGGTGCGCTTCACTTTTCCATCACCCTATTCGGCTGCGGAACGGGTCTTTGATGGCTTGGCCATCCTGCCCAAGCATTTGCTGGAAAAGGACTATCAGGCAGGGAAGATCGCGCAGGACTGGACACTCAACACACCGCCTGCTCAAATCGCCGGGTTGGGGGCTTTTCGGCTGAAGCAGGTTGTTCCCGGTGAGAGGATCGTTTTGGAGCGCAATCCTTATTACTGGAAGATTGATGCCAAGGGGCAAAGGCTGCCATATCTCGACGAATTGACGTTCGTCGTTGTTCCCACCCAGGATGCCCAGGTAATCCGGTTTCAGGCAGGCGATTCGCAGATCATCAGCGGTCTTAGTGCCGATAACTACGCCGCGCTGGAAGCAGAGCAGAAAGCCCGGCACTTCAAGCTTTACGATGCCGGTCCGGGGCTGGAATATAACTTCCTGATGTTCAACCTGAACGATGATATTGAGGGTCGTTTACCGGAGATTGCGCGCAAGCAGAAGTGGTTCCGTGACGTGCGCTTTCGGCAAGCCGTGTCCGCGGCCATTGATCGTGCCGGCATTGTGCGGCTGGTTTATCGCAACCGGGCTGCGGCGCTGGCTACGCATGTAAGTCCCGGAAACAAGGCGTGGTTCAATTCATCCATCCCCGTTCCCGCACATTCACAGCCTCATGCTCGAGAGCTCTTAAAAGCCGCGGGTTTTTCCTGGACCGCCGATAATACCCTTGTGGATTCCACTGGCCAGCCAGTGGAGTTCAGCATTATTGTGACTTCCAGCAATGCGCAACGCAACCAGATTGCCACGCTGGTGCAAGCCGACCTGAAAGCGGTAGGGATTGCGGCGCATGTGGTCCCAATAGAGGGGCGGTCAGCCAGTGATCGCCTGCTGAATACCCACGATTATGAGGCGATTTTGATGGGCCTGGTCAGCGGCGATGCCGATCCTACTCCGGATATGAACATTCTGGAATCGAACGCGCAGACGCATCTCTGGCACCTGGGCGAGAAAACACCGGCGACGCCGTGGGAGGCTGAACTGGACCAGCTTATGGAGAAGCAGCTGGTCACCATGAATTACCAGCAGCGCAAGAAGATTTACGATCGGGTGCAGGAGATCCTGGCGCAGCAACTCCCCATGGTTTATCTTGCCAGCCCCAATATCCTGGTGGGAGCTCAGGAAAACCTAGGTAATTTCCATCCAGCCATCATTGAACAGTATACTTTTTGGAACGCAGAAGAACTTTTTTGGCACCCCCCCGCCGGAAAGCAGTAAGCCGGAAAGCAACGCCGGAAAATTTGATGGAAGAAAACACCAAGGAACTAACTTTACCTACAATCCGGGACGCTGCGACCGCCGAAGACGAGCGGCTGGTGCAGGAGTGTCTGAGTGGTGATGAGAAGGCCTGGAACACGCTCATCGATAAGTACAAACGCCTGATCTATTCCGTGCCGGTCAAGTACGGCTTTAGCCCGGACGATGCCGGAGATATTTTTCAGAATGTGTGCATCGATCTTTTCACCAATCTTTCCAAGGTCAGGAAGATTGAGTCATTGCGCTCGTGGCTGATTACTGTGGCTACGCATAAGTGCTTTCACTGGAAGAAGCAACAAAGGGGAGAGGTCGAACTCGACGCGATGGAGCAGGAATTGGCAGAGGAAATTGCCGCCGCTCCCATGGTTCTGCAGGAAGTCCAGGAGGAGCAGGCAGTGCGCGATGCCATCCTGCGGCTCACGCCGCGTTGCGCGGAACTGGTGAAGTTGCTGTTCTATGAACAGCCGCCGGTCCCTTACAACGAGGTGGCCCAGAAGCTCGGTCTGGCGACTGGCTCCATCGGCTTTATCCGCGGGCGCTGTCTCAACCGGCTCCAGAAGATCCTGGCAGAGTTGGGCTTTTAGATGTCCCAGCAACCGAATTTTGGAGTTGAGCAATGGATCCTCGATCTGGCCAGTCTTCCCGAAGAGGCGCAACGCCGCGAGTTTTTTGCCGCCCGCAAGGACATATGCAACCGGGCCGCGGTTGAATCTCTATACAACGCAGTAGTGATTTTTGCCCGTGTCGACCTGCAAAAGGCTGAGCGGATGGCCCAGGCCAGCGCATGGATCGCCACGCAGATCAATGTCCCTGCCGCTACCGCGCAAAGCGCCCGGGCCGTGGGCCACGTGCTCTACCTGACCGGCAAATATCAAAAAGCAATCGTGGAATATGAAAAAGCGCTGATGATTTTCGAGCAAATAGGGTATGACGTTGACTATGCTCGGACCATCAGCGGTGCATTGCAAAGCCTGATTTATGACGGCCAGTATGAAAGGGCCTTCCGGCTGGGCGAGGAAGCCCGCGCTATTTTTCACAAGCATAAGGACCGGCTGCGTCTTTCGCGGCTCAACAGCAATATCGCCAACATTTATTTTCGCCAGGACCGCTTCCAGGAAGCCGTCGAGGTCTATGAGAAGGCGTACGAAGAGTTTCTGGAGTATGGCGAGCCGCTGG